>NZ_JAGWCX010000096.1:0-10969 GCF_020657775.1 Clostridioides sp. ZZV14-6345
GAACAAGTAATTAAGTTAGCTGAAAAGATATTAAATAAGAAAAAGTGTTCTGTTAATAAAGCAATTGATAGCTATAAAAATATTAAGTAAATATGAGTGCGAGGGGATGTTAAGAAATGAGTTTAATTAAGTATAGAGGTTATGATTTTGAAAATGAAAAGTGGATTTATTCAGCAACAATAATGTGGAGTGATGCAGTAGATTGTTTATTTATGCTAAAAGAAGATTGCGAATGGCAAAGAGTTTCTAACGTTGGAATATTCTCTAAACGTTGGTCTAGAAATAATGAAGAAATTTATGAGGGAGATATATTGAAAGAACCTTATAATACTAAAAATAAACATGAATATGGAATTGTAAGACAAGAAAATTATGCTCTTGAATTATATGTTGAATGGCATTATTTAAAGCAATTTGAAGGTAAATGGGAGGAACTTACAAGTAAAGCAACTATAATGAATAGCAAAGAATATATAGTAATTGGCAATGAATGCGAGAATTTGGAAGAAGTTAGAAAAGAATTTTTAGAGAGTAAGGAGAAACTTGAGAATGAAAATACAAATGCAGTTAACTAAAGATAAAGAGAGTTTCAAAGTTTATGTAAATTCAGAAGAAGAAGAAGAGCTGGAGAGATTGTTTTATGAATTTGTATCACAAATGTTAGCTTATAAAAGAAAAAGTAAAACAGTTCAAGGAGATATTGAGAAATGAAATTAAAAGATATTATAAAACTTGGAGAAAAGTATTGCTATTGTCCTAATTGTGGTAATGACAAGATTGGAAATGATGAAGGCAAGTTAATAGTTGAAGAACACACATATTATAGAGAATGTTCATGTGGATTCAATATATTAATTGATGATAGAAAGGATGAGATATAATGCATATTTCAACGATTATCTTAATACTAATAGGAAGTTTTATAGCTGGTAGAATTTATGAGAATCATCTGAGAACTAAAAACTGTGAAGAATGTGAAAGTATTAGGGAATTTATACAGTCTAACGATTTGTGTGAGTATTGTTCAAAAGAAATTGATACATGTGATAAAAAGTGTTACAAAAACATTTTAAATAGAAGAAGAAAGCATTATATAGATGGAGAGGATGTTGAAAAGTGAATATCTTAGCTAGTATTGTGCTCATAATAAGTAGCTTTATAGTTGGTAGGGTTTATGAGTATAGATTGAATCTAAAAGAGTGTGAAAATTGTGATAATAAAAGAGGTGTATAAGAATGAGTAAAGTTATACAATGTGACTTTTGCAAGAGCATATTTGAAGAAAATAATTTAGAATGTATTGAGCTATATAAAAAGAATGTTGAAAATGAAATGATTAACATAGATAAGCATATGTGTCCGGCTTGTTATGAAAAATTCGTTGGAGAGAAAGTAGAAAAGAAAATAACTAATTTTGAAAAAATAACTAGAGATAAAGAAAGTTTAAAGGATTTCTTGTTTGAATGTGATGCAGAGTGTAGTTGTTGCATTTATGCAAATAAAGATGATTGTTATCCAACTAGTTGTGTTACAGGATGCGAAAAGTGGCTTGATATTGAGGTAGAAGAAATGGATATGAAAAATATCTAATTAAAACAGTTTAGAGAGTTGCAAAATATCTTTTAGTATAAATTATTGTTGAAGTGTTTTGTGGCTCTCAAAAATGAAATAAAGAGGTGAACAAATGTCAAAGTATGTATTGAGATGGCAAAAAGGGCTATTGTTGGATGAACGTAAAATAAATTATTCGTGTGGAAGTAAAGAAATGTTAAAACAAAAAGCTGAATTATTAGCTAAAGATGACAAGATACTGCTTGTAACAATAGATAAAGTTGAAGAAGTTATAAAGGATACTAGAAGTCAAAAAATGGTTGAATATTATTGTGATGGAGGAATTGAAATATGATAATACACAAATTTATAATACATGTTTTAGATAAGAATAGTGATACACCAATACTAAATGATTTTGAGGGTAGAGTCAGTCAAGATATTGAAGCTTTCTTTCAAAAGAAAATAAGCAAAGTATCAAGAGATAATGACATCAGAACAGCAGTATTTAATGACTATAGTAACAATTTAATTAAGAGTTGTTGTGAACAGATTATTTATGATGAAAGTTCGTTTTTAAATAACTCTAAAGAGATTGCAGCTTATTTATTTGATGTTATGAAGCTTAATGCTACATTAGAATCTTGCGACTTAGCAATTTGCTTATACTCTCAAAAAGACGAAAAGAAAGTTGCTATATTAAAACTTGATTACAACAAGTCGTATACTCATTCTATTAGTTTTGAGGATGATAAATTCAACATACAGATGTCAACTAATGAAGTTAATATACAAGAGACTAAAGCAATTAAAATAGGGGCAATTATTGGTTTGAGTGGAATCAATGATGAATACCATTTGAGTGTTTTAGACAAAGATGCAGAAAAGGAAGAAGGTAATTCTAAGTTTGTTACAGAGTTTTTAAATGCTACTAAAGTGAAAGATGATAAGTATAAGACTAAGATGTTTAAAGCTTTTGTGGATTCTTATATAGCAAATTTATATAGTGATATGAAACAGGGCGAAGACGTAAGAAGTATACTGCTTTACATGCTAAAAGAAAAGCAAAATCTTGATATAAATGAGTTCACTGAAAAGGCAATAAAGGAAGATTTAAAAGATAGTTTTAAGGACCATATAGAAGAAAAAGGAATTGAAAGTTTTAATATTGATAAAAAATGGGTTGAGAAGAATTTAAAAAATAGACATATAAAAACGGATACAGGCTTTGAGATAAAAGGTAAAATGGAGGGCTTTGAGGATTTTATGAAATATGGTATTAGACATAATGGAAATGGGACTATAGATATAGTTATTAAAAATGTTAATTTCTATAATGAGAAGTAGGTGTTCATATGAAAATAGGCTTAATAGATGTTGATGGACATAACTTTCCTAATTTAGCACTTATGAAAATATCAGCATACCACAAAAAATTAGGCGATAAAGTGGAATTTGTAAATTTCTTTGAAGAATATGACAAAGTATATAAAACTAAAGTATTTACTTTTTCAGATGATGATTACACAGTTATAAATGCTAAGGAAGTCATAAAGGGTGGTACAGGATATAATTTACAGAATAAATTGCCATCAGAGATTGAATTTATGTATCCAGATTATGATTTATATGATATTAAAAATGTTGCTTATGGCTACTTAACAAGAGGGTGTCCTAGAGGATGTGAGTTTTGTATAGTTCAAGAAAAGGAAGGAAATAAAAGTTATAAGGTAGCCGATTTAAACCAGTTTTGGAGGGGTCAAAAAGAGGTTAAACTGCTAGACCCTAATATTTTAGCTTGTAGTAAGTGGGAAGAACTTTTAAAGCAACTTATAGATAGTAAAGCTTGGGTTGATTTCACTCAAGGACTTGATATAAGGCTTATGACAGAGAAAAAAGCAGAAATGATTAACAAAATTAAAATAAAACGGATCCATTTTGCATGGGACAATTATGAGTTCAATACGTATGACAAGCTAAAAGAATTTAGAGGTAAATTGAATTTTAAGAAGCAAAAATTAGGTGTTTATGTTCTTACTAATTTTAATACTACTTTTGAGCAAGATTTAGAACGTATTTACAAATTAAAAGAGCTAGAATATGACCCTTATATAATGATATTCGAAAAATGGAAATGCCATCATGAGTATAGAAGGTTGCAAAGATGGGTTAATAATAAGATTATTTTCAGAAGTGTAGATAAATTTGAGGATTATAAGGGGTGAGCATATGACTAATAAAGAAATGTGCAAGTCAAATAATCTTGGTGAAAGAGAAGTATATAAAAATTTTGGAAAAGAGATTTGTGCTAGTTGTATAAATGATAGGAGAGATTGTGAAAGTAAAGATTGTGATATAGCACATAAAACATGGTTGGAGAAGGAAGTAGATAATAAGAAGGTGTAAGTTTAAACTAGTTAAGGGGGTTAATTTATGAATATTTTCTTAGTTACTATACTACTAATAATTATTTGTGTATTAGCAAATTATGTGAAAAATCGCATATATAAAAAATCTATAAATAATCTAAAATATAAATATTCTGTAGGGGAAAAGATTATATATCATCAAATAAACTGTTACTATAACAGAATGGTTGGTTGTGAAATTTTAGAAAAATGTTATAGTACGAAATTTAGAAAAAGAAATACCCCGCTTTATAAAGTAAAAGCATATGTAGGTGATAACAATACAACATGGGTTATACCAGAGTGGAGAATTGAATGTCTTGCTACGACTTATGGAGAATTTCCTAAATATTAAATAATAAAAATTGGTTGGAGTATAAATAGTCAAGGTAAGTTTGTGAATGAAACTAGAAGTTTATAGACTTACTTTGACTTATAAAAGAGGTGAGATTATGATTACTACTCAAATGTATAAGATAAATGAAGAAATATATTTAAATGATTTATGCTTGGAAGAAAATAAGGAAATGACCATATGGGTAGAAAAGAATAAAGATACACATGAATTTATATGGTTAAAAATAGCAAATGTAAATGGCAAGTTAGCTATATTTGTACAAGATATTGAAGATGCTGTAGTAAATGAATGGCAAGGTCAAATAGCATATAAAAAAGTTATATCTCAAATAGAATATGAACAAATTGAAAAAGGGGAAAAAGACTAAAACTTTTAAAGGGTGTGAGCTTATGATACATGAATTGCAAATATCTTCTAGTACTTTTAAAGATGTAATTAAGAATAAAAAACAAATTGAAGTAGAATATACAGCAAATTTTAAAGCAGGAGATACAGTCATATTGCAGTCATTTAAGGATAAAAAGTTTACAGGAATTGAGGTAAATAAAGAGATTGAGTATTTTATTAAATTAGGAAATGGGTATGTTGAGTTGGGAATAAAGTAGGGGAGGAATAAAAATGGATATATGTAAGGATTGCTTTCATTTTAAACGTTACAGAGGTATGGAAATTGGAAGATGTAATAAAAAAGGAAAAGAGGTCTATGATAGAGCAAAAAAATGCAAGTTTTATAAAAATAGAAATCAAAATCTGAGCATAGAGGAGTTATTAAGTGAAATAGAAAGATGGTCAAATGAAAAAAAGAATAGTTATGTAATATGTTTTGATGAACATGACAGTATACAGATTGATATAGTTCAAGACATTAATAGACCCAATAATCCAGAAGATGATACACTTCTCGAACAATATATTGAAGATAATTATGGTTATGTGAAATACGAAGTTATTGATTTGGATTCTGTAGAGAAAGTTGAGTTATAAAGTCAGGGGGCAATAATGAAGATTAATTTTACAATAGGTGGAGAACCAGTTGGCAAAGAAAGACCAAGAATGAACTCTATAACTAAAAGGACCTATACACCTAATAAGACTAAAAATTATGAGGAGTTAATAAAATGGCTATATCAATCTAAAGTTAAACATTACTTTGAAGGTTATATAAAAATGACTTTAAGATGTTACTATTCTATAGCTAAAAGTAATAGTAAAAAAGTTAAAGAGCAGAAAAGAAATAATGTGTTAAGACCCAGTAAAAAACCTGACATTGACAATGTAGTCAAGATTATAGCTGACTCACTCAATGAGATAGCTTATAAGGATGATACACAGATTGTTGAGGTTGTAGCTAGTAAATATTATAGTGATAAGCCAAGGGTTGAGGTTGAGTTGGAAGATGTTATTTAAGGAGGGTTAAATAAAATGCCTAGCAAATATTATGCTGTTAGAAAAGGTCATAAAACTGGAATATACAATAATTGGGAGGAGGCATATAAACAAGTGAGAGTGTATTCATGTGCAGAATATAAGGGCTTTTACTCATTAAAACAAGCAAAACTATATTTAGAAGGATGTAATTTAGGGCTAGAGGATATAAAGCAAGATAAAGACACTATGATAGCATACATAAGTGGAAGTTATTCAGAAAAGTTGAATAAATATGGGTCTGGAGTAGCTATATGTAGACATAATGGGATGGTTTATGAAGAATGGGACAATGGAGAAAATAGAGCAGCATTATTATTAAAAGATATAGCAGGAGAAATAAAAGCAGCAATAATAGCTATGAGAGAAATAAAAGAAATGGGAGTTAAAAAGCTAATAATAGTTTACAACTTTGAGGGTATTTCTAATTTAATAAATAAAAGTAGAAAAGCTGAAAATGAAACGGAAGAAACATATGTTAATTATTATGAAGAAAATATTAAAGATTATGTAGATGTAGACTTTAAGCATATAGATAATTGCTTTAATGAAGCTATGCATGGCATGGCTAAGTACTTAGCTAAATATAACGCTTATAGATATTGTTAAGTAAAAGAAAAAAGGAGTGCTTTCACACTCCGCTTGTCAAAAATATAAAGCTTTTATCCAAGATTATTATAACATAAACAGGAGTGTGAAAGTATGGATAATAATATTAATAAAAAAGAACTATTTAAAAAAGTAGAAGGTAGACTACATCAGTATAAATTTTTAAATGCAGAAATTAAAAATCTTGAATTAGATATAGAAAGTAGAGAAAATGAAATATTTGGGTGTAAGGCTGTTGGATATGATGAAAAAGTAAGTCCAACATATGCTTTTAACTCAACTGTTGAGAATGAGATTATAAAAAAAGAAAGAGATATTTCTAAATTAAAAAAACTGAAAAAAGATAAAGAAATAGAAAAGAAGAAAATAGAAAATGCACTTACATGCTTAGATATAAGAGAAGAACATTTCTTTAAACTGTTTTATAATAGCAGAATGAAAAATAGTATGGTTTATATATCCTTAGAAATGAACTCAGATAGGAAAACATGTAGATGTGTAAGGGAAAGATTGGTGTATAAAGTTATGGATATGCTTTATCCAAGAATTAAGGAAAATGAACTCCCATTATTTAAAAATTAGAAAATTCCCCAGTTTTTCCCCAAAAATTCCCACTTTATTCCCTACTTTCTCCCCTTTTTGATTAAAAAAGCATGAGATAATAGTATTGTGGAAATGGAAAATTTCCCTCTCAAAACTTAATATTTGGCTAGAGTTAAGGGATTATTTTTGCTCTAGCCAAAGTGAATAATTTTTATAATTAGGGATATTATATAAACAATTAAAAAATTTTAAATGACGCTTTAAATATAAAAAATGCACATATTTGACTTTTAATATTGACACTTTAGCACAAAACGCCTACAATAAATATATAAAAATATGCAGGAGGTGTATGCCTGAGTGTCAAATAAAATAAAATTAGAAGTTCCGAATGAAATAAGTTACGTCATTGTTCAATGCTTTAGTAAGGCAAGAGAAGAAATTAGAGAATATACAGGAAAACAAAACTTTATAACTAAAAATGGAGTACCTTTTCAGTTCTGGGATTTGTTAAATAATGCAATTGATACCGCATTTAATAGTTCTAATTTTAAAGCGTATAAATCTAAACGTGGACGTTGGAGAATGATTTTTATATATGATAAAAATAGCAAGTATCTTTATGTATTAATGAGAGAGCAAAGATATAAAGAACTTCATAACAATATCAATAAAAGAGAAAAAATGCATTATGTAGATATTTTAACTAAGGCATTTAATGGAGATTTAAAAGCTCCTATTGAACAACTATCATTTTTTTCAATAGAATTTGATAATGAAGACAAAGTTGAAATATATTTACAGAAATTAATTGATAGTATAAATAAAGATGGTGCTATCATTGAACACCATGTATTATTATTATTTAATCAAACAGCTGAATATGAACTGACATCTATTCGTGCTGTGATGGTTGACACAAATTTAAATATTGTATCAGAACAAAATTTGAGTTCTTATATATCTATAGAAGAAAGTACAGTTGTAGAAAAAGTTGATAAGACTAATCCTGCTGCAAATAATCCTACTCTTGGATTGAAATTAACTGCAAAAGCAGATGCAAGAAAGAAAACACATCCTTTAAAAAAGGCGAAAAAGGAGGAAGATGCCAAGTAGTCACTTTTTAGTGAATAGATGGAGGAAATAATTATGGAAATTAATTTTAATGGAGAGCGTTTAAAGAAAGCTCGTATATATAGAGGAATGACAGTAGCTGAATTAGCTGAGAGAATTGACTGTCAAAGACAGACTGTTTCGATGTATGAGAATAATAAATCGAAACCAAATGATAATAATGTAGTGAAACGAATAGCAAGAGTGTTAGGTTTTCCGGTTAAGTTCTTTTTAGAAACAGGAACTAATATTGCAATAGGTTCAACATATTTCAGAGCATTATTGACTACAAATAAAAAATATAGAGCAGAACAAATTCAAAAAATGGAATTTCTAGCAGAAATATATTTCTTCTTACAAGATTATATTGAATTCCCAACATTAAATTTACCAGATTGTTCTGGTAAAACACCAGAAGAAGCTGCTTTACTTTTAAGAGAAGCTTGGGGATTAGGATTAAAGCCTATTGATAATATTATTTATGAAGTAGAGCAACATGGAATACTTGTAACAAGCTTTTCAACCTCTACAGATGATATAGATGCATTCAGTCAGATGATAGATATTTCAGGAGAAACTGTTTATCTGATTGGATATTCTAGTAATAAGACTTCTGCCTCTAGAATTCATTTTGATATAGCTCATGAATTAGGGCATATATGCTTGCATGAGTGGAGCGAGGATGTAGAAGCTTTAGAAAAACAAGAATTTAAAGACAGAGAATCAGAAGCTAATAGATTTGCATCTGCATTCTTATTACCAGAAGAGACTTTTAAAATTGATGCTAAGAGAACTCCTTTACGTATTCCAAACTATACAGAATTGAAACGTAAATGGAAAGTTTCTATACAAGCAATGATACGCCGTTCATATTCTTTAGGAATTATCAGCATGGATGAATATCAGTCTATGATTCGTACTTTGCAGCGTAGAGGACTAAGAAAATCAGAGCCATTAGATGATGAATTATTAACTTCTCTACCAGCATTGTTAAAAACAGCAGTTTTGATGTTATTAAATGAGAAGGTATTTACTCCAAAAGAGTTTATGGATGAACTTTCATTTTCCTATAACTTTAGTCTAGAGCCAGAAGAAGTAGAATATCTATTAAGTCTACCTAAAAATACTCTAACTTCTGCTAAAGTTATACCATTTCCTGATTTACAACTTAAAAAAGATATTTAACTTATATTTTAAATAGAGCGAGGACTTATGACCTCGCTTAAATTATATAGAATAGGGGGAAATATGAAATGGGAATATTAGAAGGTGCAACTAAAATAAGAGAGATAGCCAAAAGGATTGCTATAGAAAAAGGAATAACAGAGCAAGAGGCATGGAATGATGCTGTCAGAGAATTTAAAGAAAAATATGAGTGTTTAGTTTAAAGAGTCATCTTAAATAGGTGGCTCTTTTATTATATTCAAAATTAAAAAAGGAGGTCTTAAATTGAACAAAAGAGAAGTTATTTATCTTAATTTAGAAGATATAAAACCTTATGAAAATAACCCTAGAAACAACCATGATGCAGTAGAGAAGGTTGTTAATTCAATTAAAGAATTTGGTTTTAATAATCCAATTACAGTTGATAAAGATTATGTAATTGTAACAGGTCACACAAGGTATGAAGCTTCTAAAATACTTAATTTGAAGCAAGTTCCATGCCTAGTTTTAAAAGATTTGACAGAAGAAGAAATAAGAGGCTATAGATTAGCTGATAATAAGACAAGTGAATTTTCTGATTGGGAGTTTGATAAATTAACAAAAGAATTAGCTGAAATAGAAAATATTGATATGAGTAATTTTGGATTTAATGTACTAACATTCGAAGATTTAGGAGTACTTGATTCAGATTTTATATTAGATGAAGAATTAGAAGAAAAAGAGAAAAAAGGAAAATCAGTAAAATGTCCATGTTGTGGTGAGGAGTTTGAAATATAAAAATGAGGATATTTTTAGCAGCAACAAAAAGTGGAATGAATAAGGAGTTAAGATTAGAAACAATAGAGAAATGTAAACCTCAATACATCTTAGAAACTTTTTTTAACAAAGAAAAAGCGTGTTTGGAAGCTATGAGTATAGTAGGAAATGAGAATTTCTTATTAGATTCGGGGGCTTTTTCTTTTATGAATGGCACAGAAATCTCAAAAGAAGAAATGGAAAACTATATTGATAGATATATAAAGTTCATTAAAGACTACAATATAAAATATTTCTTTGAAGTTGATGTAGATGTGATATTTGGATTGGAACAGGTAGAGAAATGGACTAGAAAAATAGAAAATGAAGTAGGTAGACAATGTATACCAGTTTGGCATAAAACAAGAGGTGTGGAGTACTGGAAAAAACTATGTGCAACATATAAATATATTGCAGTTGGAGGATTTGCAATAAATGATATAAAAAAACAGGAGTATCCTTTAATACAAAAAATGGTTGAGTATGCTTATCAAAAAGGTGTGAAAGTACATGGGTTAGGGTTTACTAAAACAAAGATATTAAAGTCATTCAAGTTTTATAGTGTTGATAGTAGTAGTTGGACTGTAGGAGCAAGCATTGGACAGCAATTATATACATTTAAAGATGGAGATATACATATAAGAAGATTAAAAAAAGAAGGTAATAAGAAAACAGATTTAAAAAAGTTAGTAGCGCACAGCATGTGTGAGTGGGTTAAATATCAAAAATATATGAATGGAGTGAGATATTGAAAAAGACAGAAAGAAATTTAACATTATTAAATTGTGTATTTGTAACGAGTTTAGTGGTTTCTAACATTGTAGCAGGAAAGGTAATCGATATATTTGGGCTTATAGTTCCTGCCGCGGTTGTTGCATATCCGCTAACATTTTTATGCACTGATGTAATTGGAGAAATATGGGGCAAAGAAGAAGCTAACAGAACAGTCAAAAGAGGTATTTTAATGCAGTTATTCAGCCTTTTATTGATTACAATAGCTATAG
>NZ_JAGWCX010000097.1:0-10927 GCF_020657775.1 Clostridioides sp. ZZV14-6345
TTTTATTAGCAAATAGTTTTTTGCTATTTTTACTTTTTTATACAAAATAGGGGCGTAGCACTATTTTCTAGTGCGACAGCCCCACTTCAAAAGCCCACTCATTTTAGTCTTGACGATTTCTGGCTATTCTGATATGTTTTAGTTATGATTACTTTGCGCCAAGTTGACCCAAAGTTCATGGGAAAAGTAAGCGATAAACCAAAATAAAGGAGGATATTTATTATGTTTGCTTTTAGTACAATTGTTCTTATTGTTTTTTTAGCTTATTTTGTATATTCAAGGAGCAAATTCAAAAACAAATCAAATGCAGGAGCCTTTTTCTTTGAAAATGATAGTCTTGTGCTAAATACAGGAATACCATATTCTATCCCACTTGATGAAATTGAGTGTGTTGAACTGGAATATAGTTCATGGGGATTGGAGCATCAGCTGTCTTATTATTTGGCAGTAAAAGTTATAAAAAAAGACGGAAAAACAAAACAGGTATATTATAAGGGGTACAAAACTGCGAAATTAGCCTTACCATCCGATATGAAAGCTGCGTTAGAGGAAAAGAAAGTGCGCTGTGTTATGATTGATATTGATAAATAATGACAATTTCCGCTTGTCTGGGTGTTGAACAGAGCGACAAACCGTAGTTGTAGCAGGCGGTTATAGACTTCAAAATTAGAACAATATCGGAGGGAGATGATAGCTTGCCTGAATATTTTTTGCACGAAGCTATCTTTGTGACAGAGGGAGTGTCTGCACTGCCCAAATCAATTATCAATCAGCCAGAATTGCAGATATATAACCGACTTCGGGAAGAAAAAAGACGACATAGGTGTGGTTGTGGAAGTTTATAAAAAGGCTGTCGATGTTGTTTGGATACGCATTATGAGTGATTACGGACATATAGATAATGACACTCCGTCCTTTGCAATTTCCCTGTATAAAGATTATCGGAGATTTGGAATAGGTACTGCATTGATGAAAGAAATGCTCCGTATTCTGAAAGATAGATGGTATAAACAAGCGTAACTTGCTGTGCAAAAAGCAAACTATGCTGTCAAAAACATAGCATCATAAAAGATAAATTTTAAAAAAATTTGTGTAATATGTAAATTTTATAAATAATATCCATTTTTATATAAAACTAGTAGCTAATCTATCTAAATACAGCTTTTATTTATCATGTTTTTTAACGTTTCTTCAACATCATCAAATACTATTCCATCATCTAAAGATGGAATAGTATTTGATGATGTTGAACATTGTATAGCTGTATTAATTGCAGTAGATATATTTAACGCACAGATTGTTTTTGCTCCACCAAGTACAGCTGCTATTTCTATTTTCCCAGTTCCAAGTATACCTCCCTCTAATGCATTCTTAATTATGTTTGCACTTAAATAAAGTTGAATTTGTTTTATCTCTCTTTTTAAGATATCTATATATTTGCACATAAAACCTCTTCTCCTTTTACAATTCTAATAGTTTTATTAAAGCTAGGGTATATATCTCCATATTCTTTCGTATATGCTCTATTGGTACTCTTTCATCTGCTCCATGACCGCCAGTTTTATACGCTAAGAACTTAGGTCCAAACGCCACCATATCTTTAAACCAACTTGCATATGTGCCACCACCCATAGCAATTGTATATCCATTTTTATCTGTTACTTCTTCATAAGCTTCTAATAACTTTTTAAGTACTAAATTACTCTCATCCACATAATGTAAGTCTTTATGAGCAATAACCTTTATTTTCCAACCATTACAAAAAAACTTTTTGAATCTATCTATTATATTGTTTAAAACTATATTTTTACCATACCTTATATCTATCTCACATATGATTTTTTCCTCATTCACTTTTAAGATTCCTAAATTTAAAGTAGTGCTTTCAAATACCTCATCATATTGATTAATTCCCAATGCATCTCCATAATAGTCACTACAAAGGTATTTTGAAACTAATTCTATATCTTCTCTATACTGAAAATCCATATTATCTTCAACTAGCTTTATTATCATTTTAGATATAGCATTTTCTCCCTTTTCAGGATTACTTGCATGCACAGCTACTCCTTTAGTAGTTAGCTCTGAAATAATTCCATTAATAATTTTTGCAGTACAATAAGATGGAACAACATTTTCTTTAGTTCCTCCCCTTACTATTATGTAAGGTTTACCTTTATCAACTTTAATCTCTTTTTCTATCCTTATATGAACTCTTCCTTTTTCTCCATTAACCACTGGATACATAGCATCTGGAGTAAATCCCATACTTGGAATTTCTTCACCTTTATCTAAATAATATTTGATACACTCCATACCTGTTTCCTCATTTGTACCAAAAATTAATCTTATTCTTTTATTAATTGTAGGGTACGTATCCTCTATATTTTTCAATACATGTATAAGCATAGATACAGCCCCCTTATTATCTATGGCACCTCTTCCATAAATAATATTGTCAATTACTGCTCCCGAAAATGGGTCTACACTCCACCCGTCTCCTGGTGGAACTACATCTAAATGCATTGGAATCCCTATTAATTCTTCTCCTTCTCCAATTTCTGCATATCCAATATAATTATCAATATTTTTAACGCTAAAACCCAAACTAGCACAGTAATCTAAAGTTTTCTCTAGAGATTTTTTAGGTCCTATACCAAAAGGACATTGTGAAATAGGTTCACCTTGTTGTGAGTCAATTTTTATCAATTCTTTTAGGAATTCTACTGTTATATTTAAACTATTATCTACACTTCTGCTTATATCCATAAATCAACCTACTTTCTGTTTTTTAAAGCCTGTCCTTAAAGAACAGGCTTTTAGCATTAAAAATTATTTTCTTGTGAATACTAATTCGCAAACTTCATCATCATGAGCACATTTTTGAGCAAACTCTAATCTAACGCCTTGTGCACAATCAACTCTTCCATAATCACCGTAACAAGCTAATCTACAAATTTCTTTTCTTTCTTCTTTAGTTAATCCATATTCTTTCCAAGCTGCATCTAATGGACAGTGATGGAATTTTAAAACTCCATTCTCATCTGTATTTTCTACTAATTCCATTTCAAACACTTTTTGTCCTTTACTGTTATATAACATTTCTGCCATTTTTCCTGGAGTGTCTGCTACGCTATATTTTTGACCTCTCATTTTACCAAACCCATATATTGCTTCTTTACATATATTATCTGGATTAACTCCTAATTTTTCAGCTTCTTTCATAAGAAGATAGAACCATACTGCTCTTTCTCCTGTTGCTCCTCTAATTCCTTCTAAATATTCCTTTTCTGTATACATTTTTTCTGACATTTCTTTCTCCTCCTAAAATTAAATTCTATATTTTAATCACTGTAAATTAGAATATTCCAATGAATGATCCTACTAATGCTAATACAACTAAAATTACTAGTAGCTTAGTTATTGTCCACTTCTTGTATTTCATTCCCCAATATACGAAGAATACAACACCAAGTGGTAATAAACCTGGAGCAATCATATTTAATGTATCTTGAACAACAATTGCTTTACCACCAATATCAAATGATAATGGAGTTGAAAGCTTAACTGTAGTTGCAGATAACGCTCCCATCATAAACATTCCTAGAATTGAAGCACCATCAATTATCTTATTGACAATACCACCTGATAGAATTTTCTTAATTGAATCTCTACCTAAAGAATATCCTAAATGGAATAAGTAATAACCTTCGCAAAATAGCAATATACTAAACATTATTGGGAAAAATGCACCTATAACACTTCCTTCAGCTCCAAATGAAGCACCTAAAGCTAAGAATATTGTTTGAAATGTACCAAAATCTAAAGTATCTCCAATTCCAGCCAAAGGTCCCATAAGCCCATTCTTAACACCTGAAATAACCTCTCCTGGGATTTTTCCTTCAGTAGCTTTCTCTTCTTCCATAGCTAAAACTGTACCGTGAATTAACCCTCCCCATATAGCTTGAGTATTAAAAAATTGTAAGTGTCTTTTTAACGCATCTACTAAATCTTCTTTTTTCTTATATAACTTTTCTAAAGCTGGAGTGAAACTTGCACAAACTGCTAATGCTTGCATTCTTTCAAAAGAGTTAGATAATTCAGCTGTCCACCACCATCTTAGGTATGTTTTTGTTACATCTTTCTTCGTAAGTACTCTTGTCTTATTAACTTCAGTTGTACCTTGTCCATTTTTAACTTCTTTATTTTTTATTTCTTGCATTATACTTCACCTACCCTTTTGTCTTCTTTCATAAAGGTAATTAAAAGAGCTATACAAACACCAAATATTGCAGCTGCAGTAATTGATATTTCAAAATATTGAACCATAAAAAATCCTATAATAAACATTGGTAAGAATTTATTTTTACCTATAGTAAATATTGTTGTTGCAAAACCTAATGCAGGTAATATACCACCCATTACTGTTAATCCATTCATTAACCATTGTGGTATAACATCTAATAATGATTTAACTAAATCTGCTCCAAAAAAGTTACATACAAAAACTATTGGAAATCTTAAAACAAACCCAAATATTAAAGAGTAAAGTGTTGCACATCTCCAGATACCTTTTGTATTACCTTCTTCGGCATACTTATCTGCCTTATGAACCAATACAGCATTACCAGTTCTTCTTAAGTTATTAACTAATACTCCTATAACACCTAAAGGTACCGCAATAGATACTGCAACTTCTGCATTAACACCCGTTTGAAGTGCTACTGGTATTGCAATAAGAGCAGCTAAACATTTATCTGATGGAATATTTCCTCCTGCTGCTACCATTCCTAGATAAACCATTTCTATACTTGCACCAACAATCATACCAGTTGTTACATCACCCCAAAGTAATCCAAGGCTAAAGCCTATAAATAAAGGAGACTTTAGTGTTGAGAAAAGGGTATACCCTGCAAGACCTGCTGCAAACCAATACCATAATCCTGTTACAATTGCCAACATCAAAACAGATTCCATTTATAATTCCCCCTAATTTATAATTTTTATTTAAATTTCTTTAATGCATTTTCATATGTCATAGATGATTCCTCTGGTATAACTTGTAGAACTATTTCAACCCCCTCTTCATTAAGTTCATTTAGTTGTTCTACATCTTTATTTCCTAATGAAACAGCTGTAAATACCATCTTCTTTCCAGCTTCATTTGGAATACCTCCTAATTGAATCTTTTCATATTTAAGTCCAGCCTTATACGCCTTATTTGCCATATCAACATTCTTAAATAGAATAAATATATTTTTATCTCCTAAGGTATTGTTTTGGAATGCTTGTCCTGCATCTTCTGCTGTTAAAATAACTACTTCTACTCCTGATGGTGCCGCCATTTTATATATGTCAGCCATAAATTCATCTTGACCTAAGAAGTCATCAACTATTATTATTTTTTGAGCTTGAGCGATTTTCACCCATTTTGTTATAACTTGTCCATGAATTAATCTATGATCTACTCTTACTAATGTTATTTTTGCCATTATATCCACCTCATAATTTATATTTTTTTGAATTCTTTAATTAAATCCACACAAAGGTTATTATTTTTTTTGACGATTCTTTCTGGTAATGTATGTACTTCATCTTCTTTGCTTAATTCTTCATCTACGATTAAAATTGTCTGTAAGCTAAGTCCATTTATTGCATCTATCCCTCTTCTTATAGCAACAGCTATTGCAACACTTGATGTAGAACCTCCATACAAATCTGATATTATAATTTTCACATCCTCTTTATCTACTACTTCTTCAACCTCTTTCATGAACACAGAAACATCTTTTTCAGAGCTTAGTGATAAAACTTCGTATTGATTTGACAATCCAAAATTTTTATTCGCTTCTTCTACTAATACCTTTCCCCAAGTTCCATGGCAGAGTATGATTACCTTATATTTATTCATTGCTAAACAAATTCTCCTTTACAGCGATTAATATTGTGATTTAATTCTACTTCTTCCTCATCAGGTACCATTTGAATTGATACATTAATATTTTTTTTAATAAATTCATCTATTAAAAGAAACTCTTTTTTATTAATGTATACATTTTGAGATATTTTCTTTTTTCCTATCCCTGTAGGTATTCTTCCAATAATAAGTTTTTTAATATCAATTCCTTCTTCTATCATTCTATTTGCAGTATCTAAGTTTTTAATTAATACAAAAACGTTATTATCAGCTTGGTTATTATAAAAGTACCTCCTTGATTCACTTACAGTTAATATTGATAAATCAATATTCTTTGGTGCTGCCATTTTTATCAAACCTTTAGCAATAACATCATTAGTTGTTTCATCATCTACTACTACTATTTTTTTAACACCTAGATACTTAACCCATTTATATATCACTTGACCATGTATTAATCTATCATCACATCTGCAATATTTTACTAAAGACATTTTTAATCGAACTCCTTTTTCTATTACATTGAGCTAAGAACTTTATTGATATGGTTTATACCAGTTTTCCCCGCTTCAATACATGCCTCTGCTAACTCTTCTAAACTTTTCCCCTCTCTATTAATTAAAGCTTCAAGTAGCATTGGAAGATTTACTCCAGTAAGTGCATGAAACTTTCCACCTTTTTTAAGGTTTAAACTTGCAACATTACTTGGTGAACCTCCTAATAGGTCAGCTAATACTAAAACTCCGTCACCTTCATCTAATTCATTTAACTTTTCTACAAAATTTCTATTTAAGTCTTCAATATTATCATTCCTATTTAGTTTAATTGCTGCTGTTCTTTCTGCTGGTCCTGCAATAAGTTCACAGCTTTTTATAATTTCTTCACTAAAACTCCCATGAGTCATAACTATTATCCCTATCACCAATTTCACCTCACTTTTCTTGTCACTTTTTATATAAGCAATTGCTGTGCCAACTTATGTGTATCAATAACAAATGGCTATTCTACAGGATTTAATCAAACCTTTTTACTTAATTTTTAAAAAAAACTTACTCTTTCAATATGTATCAAAAGCTTTTTCAAACCTGTATCAAATCTGTATCAAAAAGAATGAAAAAAAAGATAGCCTTTTGGCTATTTTTAAATTTTGTATCAACTTTTGAATTTATCTGTATCATATTGTGATTCAAATATATCTAATATATTTGCATATTCCATATCTGAAATAATTATATCGAATGTCTCTTCTACGAGCTTAAAACTTTCTTTTATAACTAAATATAATTCTTTACTTCTACTAACTCTTTCTTCATATGATTTATAAACTAAAGACTCTTTTATTATTACTCTTTCAATCATACATGAGCAATGAAATATAAACTTTACTAAAAGCTCATCTTGAATTACTAAAGAATAATGTTCGCTAATTCTATTAATTACTTCTTTTAATATAAAATAAGCCTTTTCCCCATTTAAAAAAGTCAAAGTTTTACTAATATTATCAATTAGTAATCTATCAAAATATCTACCACCATTATCCTTTTCAACATATGTAATTTCCATATCTCCATAATGTTTCTTTATAGATTCTATAATATTAAAATATAATTTCTCTAATGTCATTTTCGGAGTTAGGGCCTTTCTAGTTGCTTCTATTACAATAGGTGTACTTACCATATCTATTGCTTTTACTTCTTTTCCAGTAGCATCATGAATAACTTTAGCAAATGTTAAAATAGACCCCATATCAGTTAGAATTAAAATTCCCTTTCCTTTGTCAATTTCATTGGCTATTTCTATAGCTTGGACTAAAATATCCTGAACTCTATCTTCTAATCCCATATTGATTGCCACCGCATGGTTACAATCCAGTAAAGTATTAGCTACATTCACCATGCTAGATGCTGTAGATTCACCATGCATTATAACTAATATTGCTATACTCTCCTCATTTAATCCCACATAAGATAAATAAAGAAACGTTGCTAAAAAAATTGCTTCATCTTCTGGGAACTCAACTCCATACATTAACGACACATTAGATAATATTTCTTTTGCTATGTTATATTCATATGCTCTTTCCTTCATAATTTCATCTTTATTAGGATGCTTTACTATGTTACCAATCTTTATTCTTTCAATTAAATTCTGAATATGTAAGGCTATAGCTTTTATTAATTTATCTAACCCTTCTCTTTTGCTCCATTTATCATGCTTTTGTAAAATATGCTTCACAGTAGTTGCAATTGAATCATTAACAATATTGTTATAGGCTGTTTGATTGCTACTATTATATATAAAAGTATTCATTAAATTATAGGAATACTTCTGTATATCTTCATCTATAACACTTCTAATTTGAGACTCTTTAATACCTTCTTGTTGAAGTTTATTCCAAGATTCTTTTATCATTCCATAGAAATCTAAATCATACTTTTTATTTTCTATTAATAAATTTTCACTTTCAAAATTCTTTTCTTCTGGTAAAAAAATAATATCATCTTTCCCAATAAAACTGAAGTTTTGTACAAACTCCTCTTTTCTATTATTTCCGTATAATGATTCTCTAATATTGTTTGGTAGAAGAGAGAGTCTTACATATACACATTCCCTTTTATAGGTAATATAATCTAAAAAAGCTCTTGCACAAATTAATTGTATGTCGCTTTTTAATTGTCCTATATTTCCCTTACACTTATACAAAATAAATGCCTTAATAACTTCTTTTGAAACCTTTAACTTAACACCAATCCTAATACTTTCTTCTTTAAAAAAATAACATATAAGCTTCATTCTCTCTTGAAAGCCTCTTTCCTCTAAGGACGGAATCTTTATAGTTACAGGTATTCTTCTTAAAAACGTTTCTAACATTGCTGTTTCTGGGTCTTCTGTAGTGGCTGCAATTATCATAACCCTACACTCATGTACCTTATTAGCCTCTCCTAACCTTCTATATATACCTTTATCCATAAGCAGAAATAGCATTTCTTGTCCCTCTGCAGATAACCTATGAACTTCATCTAAAAACAATATTCCATTATTAGCTTCATGTACAATACCATACTTATCTTTATCAGCTCCAGTAAATGCTCCTTTTACATATCCAAAAAGCTGTGCTAATAATAATTGCTGATTATCAGAATAATCAGCACAGTTAAATATGATAAATGGTGCATTATCACTATCTTCTTTTATAGTTAAACTATACTTATACATATATTCTGCAAATATAGATTTACCAACTCCTGTAGGCCCTATTATTAATGTACTCAACCCCTTAGGTGGATATATTACTGCTGCTTTAGCTTGCTCTATCTGGGACTTTAAACTTCCATCACATCCTATTAAATTAAAAATATTGTTCTCTTTTTTTATACCCTCTACAATATACTCATCTTTGATAGAATCATTTTCACTATATTCGTTTATAGAATTAATATTATCAAATATCCCTTTATTTAGTTTCTTTCCTAAAATACTCTCAATACTTTCTTTATATAAGTACTGAACAGGTTTTCCCTTTATCTTTATAATAATACCTTCCTTTATTAATTGATTTAACTCCTTACTAGCATTACTTCTATTTATACATACTTCAGTAGCAATATATTCTGCATCAAATCCAAATCTAATGCCATTATTAAGTTTCAAGTGTTCTTCTGTTAACCTTTTCAAGCAAATTAAAACTTTTTCTTTCCTTGATAGCTTCTTTTGTATCATAGTTAACCTCCCCTATAAGCAGTAACACTGTTAAATATTATTAAGCTTAATTTTACAATATTTTAATATTTTTGTCTAATTGTGTAACTATTGATTTTTTTTCCTGTTCATCTTATAATATAAATTACGTTACCCTCATCTTTTACAGAGGAGGAATTTATATGAATTTTTTATCAGATTTACACACCCACTCTATAGTCAGTGGTCATGGCTATAGTACTTTGTTAGAAAATATTAATTATTGTAAAGAAAATGGAATTAAGATACTAGGTACATCTGAACATGGTCCTAAGATGCCTGGTTCTCCCCACAAATGGTACTTTCACAACATTCAAAATATCCCAAGAATCATAAATAACATTATAATCTTAAGAGGATGTGAAGCAAATATACTAGACACTGAAGGAAATATAGATTTAGAGCCTTTTGTCATTCCTCGATTAGATTATCTTATCTTGTCATTTCACGAAGCCGTTTTTTCACCAAATACATTAGAGAATAATACTAAAGCCTTAATAAATGCAATAAATAAGCATGATAATATTGAAATATTAGGCCACCTTGGAAATCCAAACTATCCAATCGACTATGAATTAATCATTAAATTAGCCATGGAAAAGAATATCTTAATAGAAATAAATAATTGTTCTATAAAAGGCGTGTCAAGAAATGGTAGCTCGGATAATTGTAAGTATATTGCTACACTTTGCAAAAAATATGGTGCTAAAATCATACTAACTTCAGATGCTCACATTTGTTTTGATATAGGTAACTATGAGTATTCTGAGAATATCTTAAAAGAAATTAATTTTCCAGATGAATTAATAATGAATTATCCTAAAAAACTTATTAATCATTTTCACCAAAAAGGTAAATTACTAGATGTTGATTATACAAATATTTGAGTAATAATACATGCTTGCTTTAACTCTTATAAAAAATCTTAATACTATTTATATTATATGAAATGGGTAAATTATGATGAAGAGGCTATTTAATAAAGCTTAATTACTTTTATAAACTTGATGAATTGATATATTCTATGATGGCAATAAAAATTATAACATTTTTAATAGGTTTAGTTTTATACTCCTTATAATATAAAGCTAAAAAAGCATCATCTAAAAAGGAGCTGTCGCATGAGTAAATTAAATTTGTTCTATGAGAGCTCTTTCTTTACTTATCTTAATTAGGTATATTTTTAATTGTTTTATATAAAGCTTATGTTCTAAGTAAAATTATGCATAACAAAAAGGAGCTGTCGCACTAAAAAATAGTGCTACGCCCTTT
>NZ_JAGWCX010000098.1:0-10202 GCF_020657775.1 Clostridioides sp. ZZV14-6345
GTCACAAGTGTGCGTAGCTATTTTTTAATCAATATACCAACCGACAGAACCAATTGGACTATTACTGCAAATACTAGGATACTTAATAACTGTTGAACTAAGAGCACGCTTAAAAGTAAAATTTTCAACAACAATCAAACGAGGAATAAAATCTAAATTAATTCTAATTTCAAGAGTTTTTGTTCCACTTTCTAAATGAACATAAAAATTATCATAATCATTCTGAGTAAAAGTGTAAGTACCGCTAGCCCATTTTTTCCGTTGACTTAACTGATTATTTAAGCTAGTAATCTGATTTTGAAGTTGTGCAGTAGTAGCATCTGAATTATCAAAAAATGTCTTTATTTTCTCAGAAAACTCAACTAATGTATTATCTAAGCTTGAATGAACGTTTTTAAGTGCTAAAGTATTTACAATACTAGTTTTACCACTCTTAAATGCAGTTGCAATCTCTCTCCATTTATTTGTAACTTCCTCACTTGATGAACCTGCTGGAAGTGGAGCAACACCTTTACCGATAGTTAAGATTTTTTCTACTGTAGCATTATTACTGTCTGTAACAACTATTTTAAGTGTGTGTAGCGCATTATCTTCTAATGTATAGTTAATTGTTTTCTCTGTTGTTAAATCTGTTGTTATAGTTTCTTTTAGTACATCATCTATAAAGTATTCTATTTTAGTTAATAGTGTAGGGTCTGTGTGGTCAGCTTTAAACGTTGCTTGTATGGAGTTATAAGAGGATACGGTTAAAAAAGGTAATGCTTGTAGTAATGTTATTAGGGCATAACCATAAGCACCACTAGTATTTCCACCTGGTGTCATAACTATGTTATCAAAATAATATTCAGATGTTGGTGTGTAGCCAACAGGCTTATAACTATCTTTAGTTAATACGTAGCCACTTCCACCTCCACCTGCTCCCACACCATCCATTCCTGCACCACCAAACCAGCCACCTCCA
Source organism: Clostridioides sp. ZZV14-6345 (assembly GCF_020657775.1). Taxonomy (NCBI): domain Bacteria; kingdom Bacillati; phylum Bacillota; class Clostridia; order Peptostreptococcales; family Peptostreptococcaceae; genus Clostridioides; species Clostridioides sp. ZZV14-6345. Next base: position 962 of record NZ_JAGWCX010000098.1, read on the forward strand.
CCGCCTTCGCCAGTTGAATCTTTAACAGAACACCCTTTTCCAAAACTTCCGTTTTCTGTGCTTACACGACCAATACCACCTTGATATTGAGTACCGCCGGGACGATGTCTGTCGTTAGCACTATACCCAGTACCTCCTGCTAATCCTCCTCCTGCACCACCAGTATAAGGAGAATATGAACCGCCACCACCACCTGCAACAATTATACGAGATAGTAAACCTTGCTCATTATCCCAAGCACCACCAACGAGCCTTATATCAGTAGCCCCACCACCATACATAGAATAATAAGTACCCATAACCTGTTGATTTAAGTAACCTTTACCACCACCATTAAAACCACTTTTAGTGTTATTATTCGTAGATGAAGAAGCATAACCACTTTCGCCGACATAAATATATAATGTAGTTTGTTTTTTTAATGTAATTTCACCTTTAGAATATCCGCCTTTAGCATCAGTATCCCAAGAAGAATTGTTGATACCTCCAGAAGAACCCCAACATTCAAATTTATATTTACCGGGTTTCAATGTAACATTTTGTGGTGAACCATTATAACCAAAATTCCATACTGTTTGCATTTTCTCACTCTCCTCTCTTAAATAGGTAACATATCATTTTGTATAGATATATTAACCTCGTTAAAATTTTCTATCTTTCTAACAACTTCATCTATTGCCCCTTGCACCGTAGTAGCAGTAAGATTACTTGTTGCATTATTATAACTTGTCTTATCTGCTGTTGTTTCTATTTTTGCCAAATCTTCTTTTACTTTATTTATTTCATTTAATAAGTTTCCAGCTGCATCCCCATCTAAAATATCTTTTATACTTTCAAACCAAAGATTGAATTTAGATACAAAATTTGTTGTAGTAGTGTTATACCAATCATCTTGTTTATTCTCTTGATTTTCTCGCCAAGTATTGAAATTACTGATTTCTTCATCCTTCCAAGCGTTTAATTGTGCAAGTAATGTTGTTGTGTCTATTTCTTCTACTGTACCTTTTACAATTCCACATAGAGTTTTATCTAATCTTAAATCTGTTATAGAACTTTGTGTAATACTTATTGCTCCAGCTCTGATATAAATATCAGCTAATCCAAGTTCGTACGCATCTGCATCACGTTGTAATTCTGTTGCAGCTGGGGAACTATTAAAAGTACCTTTTTTAACAGCTAATTTAATATTTCTATTTAAAGTATCAAATCTTAAAACCACTCTGTCTATTCTATTTAAAATCCCATCTGCAGGGTCTATATTAATTACTAAATCGTCTGTGTTTATATAGATAGCTCCATTAATCCAACCTTTACCTTTTTTTACTGTTATAGTCATATTATTATTATCGACAACTTGCAAATTGCTGCTTGGATTAGGAAATACCCCATTACCTATAAAACTTGCAAAGTATTCTCTAAAGTCCTCTGCCTTGTATCTCCTATCGCTATTTATACTGTTAAATACAAAACTTTTTTCCATTATCTCACCATCCTTTTTATTTTAGAAAATAAGGTTGGTATACTACTCCCAAACGTAATTTTTAATTTCATTCCATTTTTACTGTAGCTTTCTTGTACTTCTACAATTCTAGTATCCATTGTTACTTTCAATTTTCTATCTTGAATTGTAACAATATCCCCTAAATTATAATCTTTTTCATATATAAAAGTATTTTTAGGGTCTACCTCTAATTCGAAACTTTTCAACTCTTCGTATTCTTTTAATTTAATCTCGCCTTCTTTTTGTAGTATACTTATAGTGTTTTCGCTTACATCTGCAAAGACTTCGTTTCTTTCAAAGCCTTCTACCTCGCCGACTGAAATTACTAGCTTTGTTGAATCTTCTTTGCCACCTGCGAAAACAACATTTTTAGAATTAATTATACTTTCTGTAAAGTGTCTCGCTCTTATATTATCAAAATCACTTCTGAAAATAATTGGTGGATTTTCTGTTTGATTAATAGTCAAATCTTTACCAGCAACTACATCAAAAATAAATTTCTTCTGTTTAGCATCTAATGTTATCTCCCAACCAAGCCCACAAAATTCTGATATTTCTTGTATTTTATCACTTAAATTTTCGTAAGAACTTCGCCACACATCAGCATTTCCAAGGTTTTTATTTTCTGAAATGATAAGATTATCAATTACACGCTTTAAGTTTGAAGGGGCTACACAGTTATTATTAACAAAAGCTTTTATAATTTCTTCCTGTGTCCCCTCGTGACTTTCAAAAGCTTCTCCAGTCCTTGGTACAATAATTCTTCTATTTAATAAACCTTTCAAATCTACACCTTTAACAGATAGAATATCGCTTTTTTCTCCTGTTTCGGTGTACATAAACTCTCGATGAAGTATCAAACAAACTTTATTATAATTTTTACCTAGCAAAATAATATTGTTTTTAACTAATTTATCTACATGGTTTTTATTAGCGTTTATTTTTAGACTAAACTCCCCAACTTTATGAAACCTCTTGATAATCTGTAATTCTTCGTAATTATCTATTTCAGCTATTAAATTTATATTTTTATCTAGTATTCTTATACTCTGTTGCATATTACACCCCCAAATAGAGCGGATTATAATATATAGACATTTCTAAATTATCAATTCCGACATCAGCATCATAACGAAACAGATTATCTCCCACGCTAAGTTGTAAAAATTCGCTATCTAAGTCAATCCAATTGAAAACATTTATTCTTTCATAGTTTGATTTTACTAACTCTATTCTTTTATTTGCAAATTCTGTTGTTATTTCTAATAAATCCCCTGCTTCAAGAGTTCTGTTTATCTTAATATATTCTCTTGTATTTACATTGAATAAAGAAGGATTGTCAACTGTTGCAAGTGCTTTAAATTGTATTTTCATGCCACATTCGATGTCGCCAGTATTTACTACATTGCAAATTAAATTACTTACTCTATGACCCATTTCTATTCCTTCGTCACTTATCTCTAAAGTAAATTCGAAGTCACCAACCCATAATGCAACCTCTTCTTTTAAAACAAACTCATCCATCCAAAATGGGCTTGGAGTTAAGAGCTGTATAAGAAACTTTTGCATCAATCCAATTGGCGTTTGAAATGTTATGTCTTGCACAACTCCTTCGATACGTCTAGTTAATGCGTTATTTGTATATATAAACTCCATTTTTCCAAGCTTAGGATTAAACAAAGACGTTAAATATGCACGTTTTAACTCTAAATCTTCTTTATTTTTTGCATAAATAGCTGCTGAAATCGGAAGTAATCTCTCTTTTATACTTATATCATCTATACTTACACCATCACCTAGATTGTTCGAGACTGAAATATTAGCGCTAGTATTTGCTCCGTTTTCTATTTTTTCTAACAAAAAAGGGCGTGAGTTTCCTAATTTAATCTCTTGCCCTTTCGAGTTTCTACATATTAATTTTTGCAAGTTTCACACCCCTTTTTTACAAACTAAACGCTAGACTTCTTATTGTTCTTTCGATTTCTCTTGCTGTGTTTGAGTCTGTACTATTAACATTTACATTATAATTAGTTGTTCTTGAATTATTATTATAATTGGCTTCTCTTCTTCCCGAATTTGAATTAGCTGCTGAATTTCCTTTTCTAATATCGCTATTTAAACTTAATGCTTCATTTCTAGCGTTATTTATTTCTCTTGTAATACTATCAATTAAATTTTTAATTTCAGCTATAGCAGGTTTAAATCCTTCGAGTAATTTTTCCCCTAACGTTTGACCAGCATTTTTATATGCATCTGAATAACTATTTAATAGTGCAACTATCTCTTTTTGATTTTTATCCATTATTAATTTTTCCGCTTCCGCTTGAAGTTTCGATTCTTTTATTCTTTCATCATAGAACTTTTTAGCATCTTCAAGTCTTTTATTATAATACTCTTTTTCGCTTTCGTATATTTGATTTATATTTTCTATTTCGTCTTTTTTCTTTTCTTCTAATTCTTCTTTTCTCTTTTTTAAAGCTTCTTTTTTATCTTCTATTTCTTGTTGCTCTATTCTTTTCTTTCTTTCAGCTAAAACCTTCTCTAATTCTTTTTGTAATTGTTCTTTGTTAGTGTCATCATGTTCAAACTTTATAGCTGTTTTAATTTCTTCTATTTTGTTTAATTCTTCTTTGTCTTGTTCAAGTCTATCTTTTTCCTTTTCAGCTTTTTCAAAAGCTTCTAATTCGTTGTCAATGGCTTTTATCTTTGCATCATAGACACTATTAATTCTATTTATACTTTCTTCTTTCCATTCATCCAATGCGTCTAACTCTTTTTTTATACTCGCTTGTTGAGCTTCGTATTCTTGCTTATATTTTTCCTTTAGTGCATCGACTATTGCTTTTGTTAAATCATCAACTTTTTTTACAAACTCTTGTCTATCTTGCAATTCTTTATTTAGCTGCTCTTTAGCTGAATTTGCTATCTCTTTTAATTGCTCGACTTCTTTTTCTTTTTGCTCTTTTCTTAATTCTATAGCTTCTTTTATTTTTTCTTTTTTAGCTGCGTATTCTTCTTTCAATGCATCTTTAGCATTACCTTTAACTTTTTTAAGTGCTGCTTTTTCTTGTTTAGATAATTCATCTATTTGTTTATTAAATAGTTTTATATCTGCTTCACATGCTTTTGTAGCTTTCTTTGTTTCTTCTTCTATAATCTTTGTTATCTTTTCAGTTGCTTTTTTTACCGAGTCGCTATTATTAGTAATACCTTGCGCTAAACCTTCATCAACGAATTTACCAATTTCAGCCATAACACGAGATGGAGAATGTATTCCTAACACTTTTCTAACTGCATCAGCAGCCTTTTGCCCTAGTTTTTTAGCTTCGTCTACTACTTTATAAGCAAAACCCGACATACCTTTTACTAAACCATTTACTAAATCTTGACCCGCTGTTAAGAGTTTGCTTGGAAATTCTTTTATTTTGTTTACAACATCAGTTCCAATTTTTTGTGATGCGTTAACAGCATCTTGTTTTTTTGAGTCTATACCTTCTCTTAGTCTTGTAAACATGTCAATAGCTGCTTGTTTCAGCTTAGCTGGAAGTGTTTTAAAAAATGTAATGACATTATTCCAAGTCGTCACAATATTATTTTTAATTTCTCCTAGCTTGGTTGTTACAGCGGTTTTCATACTTTCCCATGCGGTTGTAAGGGTCGATTTTATATTTGTCCATGTGTTTGAACAAATTGTTTTTAAACCTTCCCAAGCGGTCGAACATGTCGACTTTATATTCTCCCATATATCGCTTAGAGTTTGTGTTATAGACTCCCATATAGTTATTGCAGTACTTTTCATACTTTCCCACATGCTAGAAAGTAAATCACCTATTGCGGCTAATGCATTGTTAAATACTTCTTTTATAGATTCCCACGTATTCGAAAGTCCTTGTTTTATATTTTCCCAAATTTGCAAAGCGTCTGTTTTTAACTTATCAAAATTTCCTGTTACAACATCTAAAATTAATAACACAGCACCGAGCACTATGTTTTTTATAACTTCCCAAGTGCTTCTAAAAAGCTCTTTTATACCATCAAAAATAAGTTTTAATTTTTCGATAAAGGGTGCAAATTTTTCTTCTAATTGTTGTTTTATAGCATCCCAAGCGTTACTAAAAATAAGTTTTATACTTTCCCATGTTGTTGTAAAGAATAATTTTATAGACTCCCATTTTTCACTGATATTTTGTTTTATTTCTTCTATCTTTAAACCTATAGACTCTTTTATCTCTGTCCATTTAGTTGTTACAGTAAGCTTTATATTATCCCACAAAAGGGCTGTATTTTCTTTCAAATTAGCCCATCCAGTAGAAATTTTCTCTTTTAAACTTTCGACCCAATTGCCGGCTATATCGTCCCACTCTTGCATTTTTCCTTTTACTGTATCATTTAAAACTTGCCATTTAGATTTAATTTCTCCTGTCGTCCAATCAACTTTACTTGCTTGATTTTCTGCTTGTTTCTGTGCCTCTGCAACGACTCCTTGGTGCATTTCTTTAGCTTTATTTATAGATTCATCTTTTTGTCTCGTTGCTTCCTGTACTACTTTGTCAGCTAGCTTTTCATTTTCTGCGCCACCCTCTGCTCTAAGCTGTGCGGCTATTTTTAATCTTTCGTTATATTCTTCGTTAGCTGCTTTTATACTTTCATCTTTTTTCTTTATTGAATTTTTAACTACTTCCGCCGCTTCTTTAGCTGATAAATCAACATGGTTTGCTTTCATTCTTTCCATTATTGCTGCTTGCTCTGCTTCGCTTTTACTCATTGTGTCAACTGCGGTATTCAGCATATCTGTTTTTATTTGATTTATTTCTGTTGATTCTTCTTTTGTTAATGCTCTGTGTTCTTGACTAGCTTTAGTCATTATTTGATTTATCTTTTCATTGCTCTTTTTAATCTTTTCTTCTTTGACCGAATATGCCTCTTCTGTATTTTTAATTAACTCTTCTTTTTCTTTGTCGCTTAAATTCTTAGAAGTTGCAAACATTTCTTGCAAGGATTGAATGCCTTGCTCTTTGCTTTCTTGGAGTTTAGCGACAATCTGATTTGACATTTCTGTAAAATTAGATACTATTGTTTGTTTCATTTTTTCTGAAACAGTCTCACCGCTCCACATCAACTGATTTAAAGATACTGTTGTCTTTTCTTCTAAATCCATAAAAGCGCCCACAGCTTCTTTTGTATTATCTGATATACTTTTTCCAAATCGGTTAATCGGTTCTATAGCATCTTTAGACATGTCTTTAGCGACTGTCGCAACTGATATACCTAGTGCAGCAATTCCAGCTACAGCTATAGCAACGGGGCTTGATAATGCACCCAAAATTGTGGCTAAAGCACCTACAGCTGGTGTCGCTGCGGCTGCTCCTGTTGTTACAACTGCCATAGCTGCTGAAAAAGTACCAAAAGCCCCTATAACTCCACCAATCATACTAACTATTTTTCCACCAATTAATAAAACCGGTCCGAGTGCTGCCGCCAATCCTGCTATTTTAACTATAGTTTCTACTGTAGCAGGTTTCATTTCATTCAATTTATTTGTAAGGTTTTGAAACCAGTTAACCGCTTGCGCTATGCTTGGTTTTAATGCATCGTATATTTTGAGTCCTAATTCCTGTATAGCTGATATTAAAGCAGTTATAGAACCTTTGTTATTGTTTTGCATAGTCTTAGCCATTTTGTCTAATGCACCTGTACTGTTACCAACCTTTTTTTCAAGTTCTGAATATTCTTCTCCGACTCCAGATAATAAAGCTTGCAAAGTAGAGATTTGCGTTTTTCCGCCTATCATAGACAAATACATTGTTCGTTGTTCTTCTGTCATGTCTTTTGTTTTTTCTTTAAGTTCCATCAAGACATTAGCCATACCCTTAAATTTGCCGTTAGAGTCAAAAGCACTTAGCCCTAGCTTCTCCATTGCTACACCAGCTTGCCCTGCTCCACTCGTTAGATTTATCATGATAGAGTTTAAAGAATTTCCTGCCTCGCTGCCTTTTAGTCCTCTATTTGCGAGTATTCCAAGTAGTGCATTAGCTTCTGAAAGAGGTACGTTTAAATTTTTAAAAGTACCACCACTTACTATCATAGCTTCCATAAGTGCGTCGATATTAGTATTTGAACTTGCAGCAGTTTTAGCAACTTGGTCTAAGTATGTTGGTAATTCTTTTACACTAAGCCCAAGACTCGACATAGAGTCAGTCACTAAATCTGAGGTTCTTGCAAGGTCTAAATTTCCAGCTTCCGAAAGTCTTAAAACAGGCATTAAAGCTTCCATTGATGTTTTTGCATCCCATCCAGCTACATTTTGTTATCGCAGAGACTCTTTATTCTCTACTTCTATATATTTCTATATAGTTCGGACTATCTCTTTACCCTCAACTTTACTTGTTAGGGTAGAACGCGCTCGTGGATATTTCAACATATAAAAAGCCCTTTCAAAAGGGCTTTAAACTTAGTTTATTTTATCTAGTCTCTACACCTTCAAAGAAGTTTCCTTCTAAACTTGGCACGGTATTGACATGTTTATTTAACAGATTCTAAATATGTGTATATCTTATTTTTTCGTTCTTCGGAGTAAAATTCTTTATTAGGATACCATTCCTCAAATATTTTATTACATTTACTAGAGTTACAACTTCCGCATACAGGTATAATATTATCTCTTGTATAATTTCCACCCTTAGATATTGGTATGAAATGTTCTTGTGTAACTTTTTCTATTTCTTTCCCACAATATGCACACTCAACTACTCCATGTTCATTATTAAAATATTTTTTACATTCTTCCCATTCATTTTTTGTGTACGTATTTAATAATAATCTTTTTCTTGCTTCTCTAGCATGATAACTTCTTATTTTTAGATTTTTAGACTTTTCCTTATTACTTTCATTCCATTCTTTCACTCTATTTTTAATATCAACACTATTTTTTATATAATATTTTTTGTTATATTGAGATATTCTATCTTTGCACATGTTATTATATTGCCTTTTTCTAAGAATAATTTTTTCTCTATTTTTTAAATGATATTCTTTTTGTATCTTTAATTGACAAACTTTACAATAACTATAAAAACCTCCATTCCCTCTTTTATAAAATTCATTTATATTTTTTCTTATTCCGCAAATTGTACAAACTCTATATCCTTTTTTTAATTCTTTGTTAGTTCTTTCAATCTTTTTTAATTTGCTTTTTTCGTACCAATCTTTTTTGCTTTGGATAACTTTATCTTTATTTTTTTCCTTATATCTTTTACCTTGGATTCTTGCACAATCTTTGCAGTATTTTTTTAAGCCATCTTTTGTATTTTTACTCTTAGAAAATAAACTTTCTTCCTTTTCTTCTTTGCATGAACAACATATTTTTAATGTCATATAAATCACTCCAAATATTTATATAATATCTTTGTTTTTAATTATAGCAATTTTACAATATCAAATATCGTTAAATAAATTTAGTTTTCACCGTTTTCACGTTCTATTTTATGCTATAAGTTTCCTTATAACCGCTCTAACTTTTAAAGCCATATAGCCAAGCGCATCAGCTGCGTCTTTAGCTGTTTTGGATGTAGATGCTCCTGCTTCTCTAGCTGCTTTTTCAAGTTCAACCATTTCGTCAGCTGTTGCTCCGCTTAGTCCCTGTACATTTGACATAGATGCTTCAAAATCCATTCCAAGTTTACTAGCTGCTACCCCGATAGCTGCAATAGGTACAGTAATGCCCATGGTCATTTTTTTGCC
>NZ_JAGWCX010000099.1:0-9264 GCF_020657775.1 Clostridioides sp. ZZV14-6345
TGTTTATAAATTAACCTACTGTTTAATTTTCAATGTTCGTATTTATTTCTTGTTCCTTTTTTCAATGACAAGTAATACTATATCATCTTTATCTATCTAAGTCAATATAATTTTTTACTTTTTTTATTTATCATATATTCTTTATATTTAATTTTTAAAATCTAATACTAAGCAAACCTGTTTATTTCATAAAACTAATATATATTCTATGCTCTATTTTCCTTTTTATTCTATATTTAAATTTTTTATTTACACTAATATTTGTAATATCACATATTTGCTAAAATTAATTTACATTTCTTTCACTTGTAATTTTTGTAATCTTGTATTAGATTAATATTAAAAAATAATTTATCAATAACCTTATTCACAAAGACAGTTTTTATATATCAAAATATAATACTATATAAATACTAAGCTACATTTTAGGAGGATTTTATTATGAGCAAAAAAGTATTAATAATGTCTGCTTCCACCGGTGGTGGGCATAATAGGGCTGCTCTAGCTATTAAAGAAGAACTTACTTCCAAAACACTTGATGGAGAGCCAATTGAATGTGAAATAATAGATAGTTTGAAATTAGTTAATAATACAATGGATAAAATAATTTCAAGAGGATATGAAAAATCTGCTATATATACTCCAAAAGCATATGGAAGTGTATATAGATTATCTGAAACAAATCTTTTATCAAAAAATGAATTTAAAGACAATCTACTAATAACATTCATGGCAAAAAAATTTAAAAAGCTTATTAGAAGCAAAAAACCAGATTTGATTATAGGAACGCATCCTTTTCCAATGATTGCGCTTAGTACATTGAAAAAAAACTTTAACTTACATAATAATGAATCAAATGCTTACACAGAGTATTTTTATAAACATTATACAAATACTATTAATGTTCCTCCACTTATTTCTGTATTAACTGATTATACTACTCATTCTACATGGATACAAAATGAAATTGATTACTATATAGTTGGTCATGAATACGTAAAAGAGTTATTGGTATTTGATGGAGTTGAACCTAGTAAAATTAGAACATTTGGAATTCCTGTTGAAAAATCTTTTCTCTCTCATAGAGATAAAGATATTGTTCTTTCTGAGTTAAACTTATCTCCAGATAAATTAACTGTTTTACTTATGGGTGGTAGCTTTGGAGCTGGTAATATAAAAGAGACACTTGATGAATTATTGGATACTGACAGAGATTTTCAAATAGTTGTAATAACAGGTAGAAATGAAAGTTTAAAAGAAAAAATCGAAAAAAAGCTTATATCTCGTTATCATGATAAAAAAGTATGTGTCCTTGGATATACTGATAAAATGAATGATATTTTAGCTTCTATAGATGTATTAGTAAGCAAACCTGGTGGACTTACTACAACGGAGGCACTCTTAAAAGATGTACCTATGATAGTTCCATATTATATACCAGGTCAGGAAGAGGAGAATCTTGATTTCTTATCTAATTGTGGTGCAGCACTTAGAACTACAAAAAAATATAATTTATCAATATTATTAAAAGTTCTAATAGATGACCCTAGTAGGTTAGAGATGTTAAAAAGAAATATTAAATCAATAAGAAAATCAAATTCAGCCCAAAATATAGCTAATTTAATTTTAAATATAATTTCTGATTGATAAAATAAATAAAATCCCTATAGTATATATTATCTATTAGGGATTTTTTATTTTCTAATTATTTAATATTAAATTGGTTCATAAAAGTCTTCTTCATAATCATACTGATAGTTTTTATAATTATTTCTAAATTCAGCATTTTTATTTCGTGCAGTTTTTTTAGTTTTTTTCTTATTAGAAAAACTTATATCATCAAAATCATCATATTTAGGCTTGTCTTTTGATTTCATTTTTTTAACTCTTTTTTCTTTCATTGCATTATGTTCTTCTAAGTTCATAATTGGTTTCATGTTGCACCCCTATCAAAATTTTTAAATGATTTATACAACAAATTATACAATACAGAAGAAATTTATTCAATAAATCTAAATCAAAATTAATTTGAATTTAACCACAAAAAATTATAAAAATCGAGGTTAATACCTCGATTTTTATATTTCTCTTCTACCTTCTAGTGCTTTTGATATTGTGACCTCATCTGCATACTCTAAATCTCCTCCAACAGGAAGACCATGAGCTATCCTAGTAACTTTAATTCCCATTGGTTTTACTAACCTAGCAATATACATAGCTGTGGCTTCTCCTTCAATAGTAGGATTTGTTGCCATTATTATTTCTTTGACTTCCTGATTGCCAAGCCTTTGTATAAGTTCCTTTATTTTTAGCATATCTGGTCCAATACCATCCATTGGAGAAATCACTCCATTTAATACATGATACTGACCTTTAAACTCTCTCGCTCTCTCCATGGCTGCTACATCCCTTGGGTCTTCTACCACACATATAATACTCGAATCTCTATTTTTATTTGAACACATACTACATGGGTCTGTATCTGTTATATTACAACAAATTGAACAATATCTTATTTCTCTTTTCGCGTCTATAATCGCTTTAGATAAAGCTTCCACATCATTAGTATTCATATTAATAACATGAAAAGCCAATCTTTGAGCAGTCTTTCTTCCTACTCCAGGAAGCTTTGAAAATTCTTCTATAAGTCTCGTTATTGGACCTGTATAAACTTGCATAAATACCACCTACTAGAATAACCCAGGTATATTCATACCTCCAGTTACCTTACTCATTTGACTTGCTTGTATATCATCAATATTTCTCAATGCTTGATTTACTGCACTTAAAACTAAATCTTGTAACATTTCTATATCATCTGGATCAACTACTTCTGGTTTGATAGTTATATCTAAAACTTCTTTTTTACCATTAACCTTTACAGTAACTGCGCCTCCTCCAACTGAAGCTTCTACTTCTTTATTTTCTAACTCTTGTTGAGCTTTTTGCATATTTTCTTGCATTTTTTGAGCCTGCTTTAATAAGTTATTCATATTTCCACCACCAGGCATCATTCCGCCTCCAAAACCTTTTTTAGCCATAAACAATTCCTCCTAAACTTATTTTCATTTTATTATTATATCATAATAGTATTTTATTATTTACTTTCATTTTCATCAATACTGTCTTTTATTTCTAGTATCTCTTCATTTACTATGTTCTTTAATATCTCTTCACCAATGTCTTCTTTTTCTTTAACTTCAAGATTTATATCTTTGACTTCTGATGTCAATACTATTTTTACATTAAAACTTCTATTTAAAACATCTCTTATTGTTTTTTCTAAATAATTTATTGTATCTTGGGAGCTAAGTCTAGTTTTTGCAAAATCAAATTTATCATCAAATATAACATACAACAAGTTGGAATATACATTAAAGCTTTTTACCTCACTTAAAAGTGCATATATTGGCATTTTTTTATCTTTTTTAATTTGTTTAAGTATATTCTTCCAAGATGACTCTATAAGTATAACGTCCTCATTTTTTACATCTTCATAAGCTACATTTTCTTGTTTTACATCTATTTCTCTATTGACTTCATGCTCTTTTTCTTTACTATTACCAGTTTTTTCAACCTTAAAGCTACCCAGTTCAATCATTTTTTCTAAGTTATCAACTCTTTTTATAAGAGCTTCTTTACTTTCGTCAAACATTGGTTGAGCAATTTTCATTATAGTTATTTCCACTAAAACTCTTGGATTTGAAGAGGACTTTATATCATCCTGAGTTGCTGATAATATATTTAAAACCCTTATCAAATCATTTATATCTATATTTTTAGACTGAAGTTTAAGTTGTTCTATGGTTTCTTCGGGCAATGAAATTATCTCATCTAGTTCTGATGAAACCTTACATACCATTAAATTTCTAAAATGGTCAATCAAATCATTTATAAGGTTTCTTATATCTTTCCCCCATAAAACAAATTCATTTAATATCTCAAGAGATTTTTTAGTATCTTGTGCTAAAATACATTGAGACAATTCAAATAACTGTTCTATATTGACGCTTCCCATCAATTCAACAACATCTTTATAATCTATCTTATTCTCTCCAAATGATATACATTGGTCTAATATACTAAGTGCATCTCTAAGAGCTCCTTGAGAATTTCTCGCTATTAAATTAAGTGCTTTATCATCTATATCAGTTCCTTCATCTTCACAAATCCTTTTCATTCTAAGAGTCATATCTTTAACCGTAACTCTTTTAAAATCGTATCTTTGGCATCTCGATAAAATAGTTGCAGGTATCTTGTGAGGTTCAGTAGTAGCTAATATAAAGATTACATATGAGGGTGGCTCTTCTAATGTTTTTAATAATGCATTAAAAGCTCCTTGAGACAACATATGAACCTCATCTATTATATATACTTTATATTTAGCATTGGCTGGAGAATATTTCACACTTTCTCTAAGCTCTCTTATATCATCCACACTATTATTTGATGCTGCATCTATTTCTACAACATCCATTGTATTATCTTTTAATATCGATTCGCATATCTCACAATCATTACAAGGTTCTTCATTTATTTTATTCAAACAGTTCACTGCTCTTGAAAAAATTTTTGCAGTAGATGTCTTACCAGTACCTCTTGTACCACAAAATAGATAAGCATGTCCTATATTATCATTGTATATTTGATTTTTTAAAGTCTTAATAATATGATCTTGACCAATAACGTCTTCAAACTTTTGTGGTCTATATGCTCTATATAATGCTTTATGCATCCTTTTACCTCTCTTTAGTAAAATTAATAAAAAAATCCCTCATTATCTAAGGGATTAGTCTTTTATATGTTAAATGCTGTACACCATCTATCGACTTAATTCCATAGGCGTTACCAAAACAGTTAGCTCAACTTAGGCACCCCCACGGCACACAAAAGTGATCACTTACCGCTGCTTCCTTCCGGACCTGACGGGGTTCATGAGCTTTCATTGCGCAGGACCTAAGCATCAACACCACTTATTTAGGGCGGCCCTACAGAAAATAAGCCTTTAGATGGAATTCAATCCTGCTATAGCGGATTGCAGGTTACAGGGCACCGCTACCTCCCCATCTAGTACAGCAAAATTACAACCATATTTAATTACTTTTATTGTTTCTGGCGGAGAGAGTGGGATTTGAACCCACGATACAGTTTTACCCATATACTCGCTTTCCAGGCGAGCGCCTTCGACCACTCGACCATCTCTCCTTAATCTCTTTTTCTTAATGCCTTAAAAAATTCTTGCAATATGATCGAGCATTCTTCTTGCAAAACATCAAAAGCCACTTTTACATTATTATTATTAAAATAATCTAATTTAAACTCATGCTGTTTTTCTATATATGAATTTTTTACATGTCTTGTCCCTATTATAAGCTTTTTTATTCTAGAATTAACTATTGCACCACTACACATTATGCAAGGTTCCATTGTAACATATAAATCACAATCAGTCAACCTCCAACCTCCTAATTTTTCTGAGGCTTGTTTTATCGCTAAGATTTCTGCATGAGCTGTAGAATCTTTTAGTGTCTCTGTAAGGTTATGAGCTCTAGCTATTATTTGATTATCTTTAACTATAATAGCACCTATTGGTGTTTCTCTTTTATTATATGCTTTATATGCTTCTTTTAATGCTTCTTTCATATAAAATGAACTTTCCATAATTCCTCCCAAAACTTATAACAAACTTATCTTATCATAATTCATTTTATAATTCAACTTAATTTTATTTTGTTTATTTAATTATTACTATATATAGTTATATTTTTTTTAAATTAGTTCTAAAATAATTTTTAGATATTTATATAAGCCTTGATTTATAAAGATATTTAGTATTTTATGATGAAAATTCTGTTATATAAATTAAAACGCTATGAAATTTAATAATTATATTAATAATTCCATAGCGTTTTAATTTATTGTTCACTCATAATATATTTTCTACATTAAAATATATTTCTACATATAATGTTAATATAGAATTATCTTATAACATCAACACCCATATAAGGTCTTAACTCTTCTGGAACTACTACAGAACCATCTGCTTGTTGATAATTTTCTAATATAGCAGCTAGGCATCTTCCTATAGCTAATCCAGAACCATTCAATGTATGAACATATTCTGCTTTTGATTTTTTATCTCTTTTAAATCTTATTCCTGCTCTTCTTGCTTGAAAGTCTTCAAAGTTTGAACAAGAAGATATTTCTACATATCTATTATAGCTTGGCATCCAAACTTCCAAATCATATTTAAAGGCTGCTGTAAATCCTAAATCTCCTGTACATATTTTTACCACTCTATATGGAAGACCTAACATTTGTAACATAGTTTCAGCATCATGAGTTAATGATTCTAATTCATCATAAGAGTCTTCTGGCTTAACAAATTTAACTAACTCAACTTTATTAAATTGATGTTGTCTAACTAAGCCTCTTGTATCTCTTCCTGCTGAACCTGCCTCAGATCTAAAACAAGGAGTATATGCACAATATTTAATTGGAAGTTCTGCGACATCTAATATTTCATTAGCATGTATATTAGTAACAGGTACTTCAGCTGTTGGTATTAAGAAATACTCTAATCCTTCTATTTTAAACATATCTTCCTCAAATTTAGGAAGTTGACCAGTACCTATAAAACTATTTCTATTAGCCATAAATGGAGGTAACACTTCTGTATATCCATGCTTAGCTGTATGAGTATTTAAAAAGAAATTCATTAAAGATCTTTCTAATCTAGCTCCTAGTCCTCTGTATAAAGTAAATCTTGAACCAGTTATTTTCCCAGCTCTTTCAAAATCTAATATACCTAGACCAGTACCTATATCCCAATGTGCTTTATGCTCAAAATCAAATTTAGTAGGTTCTCCCCAAGTTCTTATTTGAACATTATCTTCATCTGTTTCACCTTGTGGTACCTCTGGATGAGGAACATTTGGTATTCTCATCAATGTATATTCTATTTTTGCTTCTACTTCTTTTACTTTCTCATCAATACCTTTTATCTTATCTGATAGCTCTTTTAATCTTACCTTTTCTTCTGTTACATCTTTTCCCTCTTTTATTAATTGTGGTATTTTTTTAGAATTTACATTTAATTCATTTTTCATAACTTCAACTTCTTGAAGTATTTCCCTTCTTTTATTATCTAATTCCACTACAGCATCAAGGTCAAATTCTTTTTCGCCTCTTCTTTCCATAGCTTTTTTGATATCATCTAAATTTTCTCTTATTCTTTTAATATCTAACATATTAATTCCTCCTAATAATTTTGATAATATAAATTATAATTCCAATTTAATTTACAAATATTATAACTGTAAATTTTTAGCTTAAACAAATTTGAAAAATAAAAAAAGACCTCCGTTTACCCCTATAAAAGGGACGAAAATCTTTTATCCGCGTTGCCACCCTAATTGACTATACTAAAATGTATAATCCTCTCAGACCTATAACGTAGGTAAACGTCTAGCTTTAACTAGAAGCTCTAGAGTAGATTCAAAAACCATTGTAATGAGTTCTCACCATACACTCATTCTCTGAATACAATCTGTTTTTTACTATTTTCCTTCACTGCTTTTTAACTAATTGTTTTATTTGATAATCATTATATTATATATATTAACATCTTTCAATACTATTATTCAAATTTTCTTTAATTTTTTATATCAAATTTATTTTTTTTATTTAATTAAAATATTACCTTTTGTCTGCTGTGTTTAAATTACTTGTATCATTAAGTAATAATGCAGAAGGAACAAAGGGAACTTTTATATTATTTTCATCAAACTTATTTTTGACTTTTTCCATTACATCAAAGTATACATCCCAATAATCATCAGTTTTAACCCAGGGTCTAGCAACTATTTGCATAGTATTATTTCCTATGGAGTTTAAACCTATAATAGGTTTTGGGTCATCTAATACTCTTTTTTCATTTGTAAAAATCTCATTTAATATAGACTTAACGATATCTATATCACTATCATAAGAAATATTATATGAAAAATCTATTCTTCTTTTGTTTTGATGTGTATAATTAATTATATTATTACTTGTCAATTGAAAATTTGGTATAATTATAGTTTTATTATCTGGAGTTTTAAGAACAGTGCTAAATATTTGTATATCAGAAACTGTACCTTCTACACCTGAACCTTGAATATAATCGCCTATATTAAATGGTTTAAAAAATAAAATAATCATACCTGAACCTAGATTTGATAATATTTCTTTAAATGCTAAACCTATACTAAATCCAGCAGCTCCTAATACAGCTACAACTGATGTAGTCTGTATACCTATAATACCTAAACTTATCAATGATATAATAGATAACATAGATATATATATTCCATATACAATAAAATTATTTACACCTTTGCTCATTCCATATTTAATTAAAAACTTTGAGACCATTCTTCTTACTATTTTGGATATATAAATACCTATCACAAATACAATTATTGCATATATGATATTTGGTACGTTATCACTAAAGTTATTAAGTATGTTTTCTAAAGTTCTCTTAGTTATATTACTATTTGTTGAGGCAGTCTTAGCCAATGATAAAAAATTCATTTAACTCCTCCTTATGATAATATTCCTTTGTCATCTAATTTTTTTATTATAGCTTCTATAGTATCTTCTTTTATAGCCTCAATTGTGTGAATATGACTACATTCTGTCAGAACTGATAATTGTTTAAATTCATTTGTCTCTACTTTCTTCATAAAATTATCTATCTCCACTTTAGAATAAATATTAAGTTCTGCAGTTATTTGACCATATGTTGGATGATTTACAATGACATCTTTTACAATCCCACCTAAATCTACAATAATCTTTAATTCATCATAAATTTCTTTAGAATTCTTGTGATTCTTACATTTTATTTTTTTTGTAAAATATGGTTGATTATATATTATATATCCTTGAGGTGTAGCTATTATTTCAAATCCTTTAGCTCTTATAAGGGCTATATCCTGTACTATTACTTGTCTACTTACATTTAACATCTCAGCTAGACTTCCACCTTTTATAGGACACTTAGATTCCTTTAAAATATCTATTAATCTGCTTCTTCTTTCATCAGAATTCATATTACACCTTCTTTCTAAATCAAACTAAATCAAAAACTTTATCTATACTATATAATTCTATATTTTATCTTATTATAAATCAATATTGACTTTATATTCTGTTTAATCTTAAATTTTATGACAAATAAAAAAAGATTACGTGGCTACGTCCTACTCTCCC
>NZ_JAGWCX010000100.1:0-9086 GCF_020657775.1 Clostridioides sp. ZZV14-6345
TTGTACATCAGTTCTTACATTAACATTACCTGCTTTTAGGTTTTCTCCAAGAGTAAGACCTTTTTCTTTTATAACATATTCAAAAGTCATTAGTGGAACTCCACCTTTTCTACCACCTAATATTTCTTTTCCTTTTAAATCCTCATAAGAGAAATTAGGCATTTTTTTCCTAGCAATTAGAAAACTACCATCTCTTTTAGTTAATTGAGCAAAATTTACTGCATAATCGTTTTTGTTTTGATTATATACATATATAGATGCTTCAGGACCCATTAAACCTACATTTGCTTCACCTGAAATTAAGGCAGCCATAGTTTTATCTGCACCTTGGGTATTTATAAGGTCAATCTTTATGCCTTCATCTTCAAAGAATCCTTTCGTAATAGCAGCATACTGTGGAGCATAAAAAACAGAATGAGTAACTTCTGCTATAGTTACTTTATCTAGATTTTTAGACGAAGAATATTCATCTTTTTTGTCACTAGAGTTAAAATCACATCCAGTTAGACAGATTGTGCTTACAATGATAGAGCTTGCTATTGCGACTATTTTTTTAAACATAATAAATACCTCCCATAAAACATACGAATAATATATAGTATTAAATATTTATTGTAGTTGTTACAAAAATGTATCTATACTTATAATATTTCTACAAAAACTTAAAAATAAATTTGAGTTTTATGTTTAGTTTTTTTAGTAATGTGTAATCTTTGGTAAATTATATTGATTATTTATAAGCTAAGTAATAAAATTAAAATAATATCATTTTTTTGTCTATTATACATAAAGAAAAAATTTGTATATAATATAAATTAGATTAATTTATATGAAAATAATTAATTTATATAAACTTTTATTATTTTTATATGAAATAGTAAAAGCTTATATTTTGTATTTAATAGATTGCATCTAAACAAATATACTTAAAATGGAGGAAATTTTATGAAACAAAATAAATATGATGATGATAAATTCTTTGATAAATATAGTAAAATGGAACGTTCTATAAATGGACTAGCAGGTGCTGGAGAATGGCATATTTTAAAAAAAATGTTACCTGATTTCAAAGGAAAAAGAGTTTTAGATTTAGGGTGTGGATTTGGATGGCATTGTCAATATGCAGTTGAGAATGGAGCAAACTCTGCTGTTGGAATTGATATTTCAGAAAAAATGTTAAAAGAAGCTAAAAACAAAACGCAATTTGATAATATAAAATACATATGTATGCCTATTGAAGACATTAATTTTCCAAAAGATAGTTTTGATGTGGTTATTAGTTCTTTAGCATTTCATTATATTCAATCATTTGAAGATATATGTGAAAATGTAAGTAATTGCCTTTCAAGCGAAGGTGACTTTGTATTCTCTGTTGAACATCCTATATTTACTGCATATGGAACTCAAGAATGGTATTGTGATAAAGACGGTAATAATCTACACTGGCCAGTAGATAGATATTTTGAAGAAGGAGTACGTAAGTCAAATTTTCTAGGAGAAGAAGTTACAAAATATCATAAAACACTAACAACTTATCTAAACACTTTAAATAAAACTGGGTTTGAAATATTAGAAGTTGTTGAGCCTCAACCAGAGGAAAAACTATTAGATACAATTCTTGAAATGAAAGATGAACTACGAAGACCTATGATGCTACTTGTAGCTGCAAGAAAAAAATAATAAAAATAAATAACTATTGTAAAAGTAAAGTTGTAGAAAACAATTACACTAATGTAAAGAGTGCAAAAGCAATCATTGCTTTTGCACTCTTTATCAAGTTACAATTATACTTCCACGTAATATATTTCATTCCCATTTTGTTCTATAAGCTTTTTCATATCTTCAAACTTTAAAAATACAGTAGCAGTATTATCATTTGGATGTATACCTATTTTATCCATTTTTAATAAGTCTTTATCAAATACAACTTTTACAACAGCCTCTGTATCATTTAATATACCAAAAGGAGTCACAGCTCCCTTAGTAAGTTTTAAGTATTTTTGAAGTCTTTCTTCTGATGCAAAACTAAGAGGTTTACTATCAATTTGTTGACGAATATCTTTTAAATCTGCTTTTTTGTCTTTACCTAATACAACTAAAAAATGTTCTTTTCCCTTAGCATCACGAAGAAATAAATTTTTTACAACAAATTCCATATGTAATGTTTTTAATTCTTCCATTTCTTCAATTGTATAAACTGGTGGATGATTTACAGCTTCATAAGGTATGTTTAATTCATCCAATTTTTTATATACTTCTTGTTGTTGATTGTTCATAATATTCTCCTATTAGAAATTTATTTTATATATAAATAATATTATCATAGAAAACTTTAAAAGAAAACGTTTTATACCATATAAACCTTATATTTTTATAAAGAATCAAGAATATTTAATATAACGTAAAAAAGCTAAACAATTTCTAAAAACAGCTTACAAATAGAACCTTATTTACCATTTATAAATCATATAAAAATAGTTTATATAAAGTCATATATGAAAAAACTATATTATGCTATCTTTTCTTTTTGGAATAAACTATACTTTAAGTATAGATATTTAATTTAAATAAATTTTACAGTATTAATGGTAAATTATCTTAGAAAGGAATGTGCTTTATATGTCTACAGACAAAGTTGTTGGAATCATAGATGAAGAAACGGCAGAACTTGCAGGAATTGAATATACTGGTAAAATTTATGCTTCTTCTGGTGTTATAAAACATATAAAGAAAAAACATCGATGTCAATTAAGTAAGGACATTGTTAATGATATAATAGATACTATAAAAATGGTATTAAAGTCCCCTGAATATATAGGAAGTCATCCTAAAAAACCTGGAAAAAGTGTGGAGTTTATAAAAAAGATTGATGATTACATTTTAGTGGCTACAGAATTGGATACAAAAAAAGGATATTTATATGTATCTTCACTGTATGCTATAAAAGAAGCAAAATTAGAAAGTAGAATAAATAGTGGAAGAGTAAAACAATATGATGGTTAACATAATATTATTAAATTTCCAAAACTATTGAAAAATATTATCATATAGGTTATAATATAAATATACATGTAAATATTTATTAGTTAGATTTGAGGTTGGAAAAGGCACCCAATACGCTACTATGGAGTAGTTAATAGAGATGCAGGATACGCCGCCCTGCCAAATCTAATTAAATTAAAAGGAGAGGATTAATTCCTCTCTTATTGTTTTTTGAAATACTAATTCAATTTATATAGAAAGATTGAAGGTCATTTATCCTAAAAATTTTTTAGTTATATACGTGAAGCTAATCAAATAAGATATTTATAATCTGTATCTAATAAATATTATATTTAATAAGATAAAAATATATAAAAAAGCCTTATAAAATTTTAAATTGTAATGGATAGAAAGTAATTAAAAAGAATTTTTATTGATTTTTAAAAATTTAGTTAGAAACTATATCATTATGGTAAAAAATGTATTATAATGTTTAAAAATATTATAATAAGGGGCGATTAAATATGAGTCTATCAAAGAAAATAGAAGATAAAAGAAAAGCTAAACAAAGAGCTGAAAAAGTTAAGAAAGCTAAAATTGCTACAGCTGGTGTAGTATTAGGAGCTGTTACTGGTGCAGTGAGTGGAGTACTGTTGGCTCCAAAATCGGGAAAAGAGACAAGAGAAGATATAAAAGGTGCTTCACAACAAATTGCTGAAAAAATAAATATGAAAACCGTGGATGTAAAAGGTAAGGTATCTGAGAAGCTAAAAGATAGAAAAGGAAACTTTATAGAATCAAAGAAAAAAATAAAAAAATATATAGATAATAAAAAGAGTATTGAAAATTCTAATGAGGAAGATAAAATAATAGATATTGTTGAACCAGTTAGTGTTACTGAGGAATAATATGAACAATACAATAACAATTAACATAAGTATAATATATGTATTATTAGCTATACTTGGGTGTATTGCTTTAGTTTATTTAATTATTGTACTTGCTAAACTACATAAGATTTTAAATAATGTTGGGACTATGTTAAGTGAAAATACTCAAAATATAAATACAACTTTAAATAATCTTCCTAGTGTTGTAGAAAATTTTGGAGAAGTAGGGGAAAACATGAAAGACGTAACAGAAGTTGTTACTGATGTTACAGCAGATTTTCTTGTTACTAAAGACAGTGTTAAATCAAATATGGATGTTATAGTTGATATATTGACTATAATTAAAAATATTTTTCTAGATAAAAAATAATATGTTTAATATAAAAAAAGTCTAGAAGATATAATTTAAACGACCTTAAAATGGCATTTATAAGGTCGTTTTTTTATTGGTTTAATTTGATATTATGTGTTTTTAATTATTGGTAATATTCCTCTTTATCATTTGAATATATATATCTATGCTTGTTGTTTCAATTACATCCATAAGAACATCTTTACATTCAAACTCAAAATCTTCCATTCCTTCTAAATAGTCATCATCTTCATCAAAAAAGATATAAGAATTATATAACCATTCTTCAAATTTTTCTTCAAGTACATCCCAATACGAATTCCAAAATAATCCACAACCTGACATATAAGATGCTCTACTTTCATTTATATAAATCTCGTTTAGAAGCTTTTGTAACTTACTGCTATAAAGTAAATCTGCTTTTCCACTGCTTGATATTAATTCATTTAAATCTTCTATTGACATTAATTCAACTTTACCACTTCTATCATAAGGAGTATAATTTTCATCAACCCATTTATGTGGTTTGTTTTCTCTGCATACTGTTGCTATTAGCTCTACAACTTTTGTTCTTATCATTTTTTCTTTGTCCTAACTTATTGATTTTTTATAAAATAATCATAATTTTATAACTTATCTATTTGTTTTAATGCTAATTTAACAGTTTCATATCTATCAGCACCATTTATTACTACATCACCTTTTACAAGTTTATTAGCTTCTCCGCCTACAACATAAACCTTTTTACCTAAACCTTGCTTATAGCTAGATGCTTCAACTATTAAAGAATCTTTTAATTGCCAATATAAAATCTGAGCAGCCACTTTATCAGCATCGCCTGTATAAACTATTACATTTTCGTACATTTTTTCTCTCCCTCCTTCCTGAGAATTTGATATAGATTTGTTTAATATACCTTCTGCTATCAATTTAGCAACTTTATCTTTATTGTTAACATAATAATCTGTATCGGCTTTACTATCTACAAAACATACTTCTATTAATATTGCTGGTGCAATGGTATGATTAAGCCAATAAAGACCCCTAACATCAGACTTTGCACCTCTATTTTTGAATACTGTAGCTAACCTAGTATTCACTTTTTCTGCATATGTTTTTCCATTATTAGTTTTATATATTGTTTCTGTACCTACTGGAGTTGAAGTTGTAACATTTGAATTAAAATGAATCTGAACAGCCAAATCAGTTTCATATTTATTTGCTATAGCACACTGGTCTGCTAAATGATTACTTGATTCATCAACTCTTCCTGTATAAACAGTAGCCCCTCCTATTTTAAGCCATTTAACAATTAAGTCATTAAGTATTCTTGTTTCTTTGCTTTCGTTTATATACCCAACAGCTCCTGTACCTTTTCCAGTTAAAGTGTGTCCTGGTATTATTACTACTTTCAAATTAACATCTCCTTTACAATTAAATTTAACTTCTATTTAATATATGCATAATTCAGAATTTTGTTTCTTTTTATATCTTATACTTCTATTATAAGGCATATTGTAAAATTATAGAATATTAAACAAGAAATATTAAATTTATAATTTTGTGTATAAGACATTACTTGATTTCAACAATTTTATAGCATATTCATCAATTCTATATCCAGTTCTATAATATATGTGTTTAATTCCAGATTGAATTATAGCCTTAGTACAATTTAAACAAGGAAAATGAGTTACATAAATAGAGCAATCTTTAACTGAAATACCTTCTTTTGCACAATAATAAAGGGCATTTTGTTCAGCATGAATAGTTCTAATACAATGTCCTTCTCTCATTTCATGACCAGCTTCACTACAATGCTTATCTCCAGAAATACTACCATTATATCCAGTAGACACTATTCTATTTTCTGAATTGACAATTATAGCTCCTACATAAGCTCTATCACAAGTTCCTCTTTCAGCTACTGTTTCACACAACCTCATAAAATATTCTTGCCATGAGCATCTATTTTCAAGTTTTTTATCCAAATCATATACCTCCATAATTTATATCTAATATATAAGGTTTATACCTTAAAAATGATATTAAAAACAAATTTATATGACAAATAAAGTTTATTAA
Organism: Clostridioides sp. ZZV14-6345; assembly: GCF_020657775.1. Taxonomy (NCBI): domain Bacteria; kingdom Bacillati; phylum Bacillota; class Clostridia; order Peptostreptococcales; family Peptostreptococcaceae; genus Clostridioides; species Clostridioides sp. ZZV14-6345. The sequence continues at coordinate 6,310 of NZ_JAGWCX010000100.1, forward strand.
TATTATTTTTATTTCAAATAAAAGTTACAAGGAAGCTAAAATTTTATATATATTTCTTTATAATATGAAATATCACAATATAAAAAACTGTCTCAATAAAATAGAGACAGTTTTACAGTCAAAGTTTATAATACAAGTTCATATTTTTCTTTAAATTCTTTTATAGCTTCAGGCCATGCCTTTTGTTCTGTAATACCTTTTTCTTTAGCTATTTTAATTGCAATTTCTCTTATCATTGCAGCTCCTTCTAATATTCCCATTTTTAATCTCCCTTCAAATATCTTTTTGTATAGAATATAAATAGTGCTAAGACTTATTACATGCTGCATATACAATATTTATACAACACATAACTCATAAATTCCTTTTATTTTCATACGTCTTTAACCGACATATAATTATATTCAATAAGTTTTAAAATTATGAACCCAATTATAATTATTTTTATTTTTTTAGAATCTAAACACTAAAAATTATAGGTAAATTTGTCTTATGCCTTTATAAATATTTCTACAGTTTTAATTATTAGACATATCTCTTTTTAATACTAAAAAGAGTATAGAAATCAAGATTATCTCAATAAATACAGAGTTTTAAGATATTTAGGAGAAAAAATTTACAAGGATATTATAATAAATGAAAGAACCCTATTTACTGGAGCATGGTTTGTTAAGAACCTATTTCAGAAGAAATTATATAAGATACCCTTGATAAATTACATGGAAATAAGTATTATCTGCGAAATCAGAAAAGAAATGACTTGATAATTTATCCATGTTATAATTATTGATGTGGAATCAATAAATCGAAATTCCTTTCGGGGGGTTTAACAACACTAAGGAAGGAAAAAGTGAATGACTTTTGCAAGGAGGTGTTAATATCAGACAAGTAAAGTCTTTTGTTTTTCCAGTTATAGTCTTGACATTCTTAGACCAAATTAGCAAAGCTCTTATAGGATTATTCTTAATGGACTTTGAATTTGATATAATTGGTAAATTTTTAAGATTTAATCCTGTTCAAAATACAAATCTTTCTTATGGTGGAAATTTTATTGGTATTCTATCTAATTTATGGGTACTGGTATTGTTTAACATTTTAGTTATCCTCGTTATTATATCTGGATATGCTTTTTACAAATCAAAAAATGAACAAACAAGCTATTCAGTAAAAGTAATTATGTCTTGTGGGCTTGCTGGGGCAATATGTAGCTTGATAGATAAAGTATTTTGGGGAGGAAGTTTAGATTTTTTACAGATACCAAGCTTTTTTATTTTCGACTTAAAGGACTGCTATCTTACTGTTGCAGAAATAATATTTGTTATCATAGGAATTTTGCATAACAGAGAAATATCAATGAAAGAATACATATATTTTTGCTATTGTCAGTTTAGAAGATAAATCCAAGTTTCAAGGTAAACTATTTAACCACAGCAAATGGCTGGCTCACTTCAGCTGTTGGGCTAAACTCACTCATTGAGTCTCTGTTATCTAACAAATGGAGCACAAAAAAATGAAAATTAAATATTGAAACAGTTAACTTTGATTAAAAAGTTGGATGTCTTTTCTTTTATAGAAATTTAAGCATAGGTAATAAAGAAATGACTGCATTTAAGCATTATGTATAATTGGATTCAATAAAAAGCCAGCAAAGCCCATAAAATAGAGCTATGCTGGCAACATGATGAGTTATAAGAAGATAATCAGAAATTTACTATTTGTTTTAATTTAAAAAAATGATTACTGAAAAGAAATCATTTTTTATTATAATCACTGAAACATAAAATATTCTAAATAAAATTTTTATCTATCTGGAATTGTATATTTTTTCTATAATATTAACTATAGCGTACATTGCCCAAGCACAGATAGCCAATACAAATACTCCCATCATTACTAAATCTAATTTAAATACTTGAGAGCCATATACTATTAGGTATCCTATTCCATATCTTGAAACTAAAAATTCTCCAACGATTACGCCTACCCATGCCATACCAATATTAATCTTAGTTAAATTTATTAGATTTCCTGTGTTTGCAGGTAATATAAGTTTAAATAATATTTGAGATTTACTAGCTCCAAAACTCTTTAACATCTTAATCTTTTCTTCATCTATATTCATAAAATAATTGTAAGCTGAAAGTATAGTAACAACAACAGAAATAGTTACAGCTGTTACGACGATTCCTTCTATTCCAGCACCTACCCAAACTATAATTATAGGAGCTAAAGCAGTCTTAGGAAGAGCATTTAAAACTACTAAAAATGGATCTAATATTTTTGATAATTTTTCTGACCACCAAAGAGCAATTGCTACCAAGATACCTAAAACAGTCCCTATAACAAGACCAAGGACAGTTTCATATACAGATATTCCAATATGTTTAAATAATTGACCACTAGATGCATATTGAATAAATAAATTGTAAATATCACTTGGTTTGCTAAATAGGAATGTATTTATAACATTTAAGTCAGCTAAAAGCTCCCATACTACAATAAAACCAATTAGAATTAATAGTTGGTAGAATAGTACATTTCTTTTTTCTCTTTTTACACCTTTCACATAGTTTATATATCCTTCAGATCTTTTATTAAGCCTCATGTGTATCTAGCTCCTTCCATAATATGTCGAAATACTTTTGAAAATCAGGAACTTTACGTGTTTTGAGAGGCGTTTTTGTTCCATCCATATTAAGTTCAATATCATAAATATTTTTTATGGTAGCTGGTCTTTTAGATAATATTGCAACCTTATCTGATATGCTTATTGCTTC
>NZ_JAGWCX010000101.1:0-8181 GCF_020657775.1 Clostridioides sp. ZZV14-6345
TACTCAAATATTATATATATAATATTTGAGTAATATCTAAACAATATAAACATAATATTATTTACTTTTTCTTAGTCTTATTTCTTTTATTTCTCTCATTGTATATATTTAAATTCTCTTCTTTTATAGTAACATCAGATAAAATTCGAGTTAGTATATCGCTTAATAATTTACTGACGTCGCTATTCATATCAATAGAAAAAGATTTTAATTTATTTACAAGTTCTTCATCGAGCGTTGCACTCATAGTTACCTTTTTACTTTTCTTATTAACTAGATTATATATGTTTAATGTCTTATTGTCTGTAGTTGTAGAATCATTTTGTATGATTGTTCCATTTTTTTTGAAAACTGGTTTTTCTTTATTAGATAAAAGTTCTCCGTTAAATTCTGGCATTTATAACACTCCTTTCACTTTTAGTTCTTCTAACACATTAGTAAACTCCTGTCTGCTGAAATGGTCTTTAGTTATTTTTGTATAATCTGTTAGAGATAGTTTTTTCAATAGGGCTTTCTCTATAAACTCATTTTTTCTAATATATGTATCTAACATAATATCTCTCATATCGTTAAACCCTTCCAGATAAGAATCGAAAGTATCGCTAATTTGAGTTTTCTTCTTCTCAAATCCAACTAAAATAGTATTTTTTATATTATCCTCCTTATCAAAATAGGTTCTATCAACATCCCAAAGTTGCTTAAATAATTCTGCTCCTCTTAAAGAAGAAATGTTTTTATCTTGAATTGGAATAATTATACTATCTGCTAAGAAAAGCACATTTTTAGCTGTCAAATCGTAGCGTGGAGATAAATCACAGATAATATAATCATACTCACTCAAAGTATTAAAGTTTTGCATGTACCAGCGAGCTAAAAATTTTTCCCTAGCTGGCAAAGGTGATAGCTCTTGTTCAAATCTAGCCATTTGTATGTCAGAAGGAATTAAGTCTACATTAGTGTAATTTGCATTAGGTGACTTGACTATTACATCATTAGCACTAATCCCTCTTAAAATATCTAATGTAGTATTATCATTATGATTTATTTCATAAACATATTGTGTTAGATTTGCTTGTACATCTAAATCCCACAAGAGAATTTTTTTATCTTTATCTTTCGCAAGTTCATACGCTGTCATTATAGACGTTGTTGTCTTATATATTCCCCCTTTTATGTTAAAGTACGTAAGTAGCTTTGTATTAGCCATTTTCTCCACCTCATTATTATATTTATAATATTATAATAATATTGTAGTATTGTTTTTATAATATTACAACAATATATTAATATTATTAATTGCAATATTTAAATAATATAAATACAATATTTATATATTGTATTTCATAATATTTTAATATTATATATACAATACTAAAATAATATTTTTATAATATTATAGTATTATTTTTATATTATAGTAAAATTTGAAAAAGAAGGCTAAGAAAAAAAGCAACCTTCTTTTATAGAAAAAGTCATTTATTCTTAGCCTTTTTAATTATTATTTCGTCGCCTCTCAAAGTGACCTCAACAGTTCTATCGCTTTCGGATACACCTAACGCTCTTACAAATGTGATAGGTAAGTTTAACTTTGTGCTTATAGAACCACTACCACCTTTGTTATAAATTACATTCAAAACCCTTGTTTCTTCCAAAACTACCACTCACCTTTTTTACGTTGCCAGTAAAAAAATGCTAATAGTAAAAAACTTACAAGTAACCAAATCACATTACTTAAACTAAAGCTTTTTACTAGAAGAATTACATCTAAAAATATAGTAAAAATAATTAAAGCAACGCATGTTTTATATACTTTTTTACTCATACTTTTTAAGAAAATGTGTTATAATTTAAGAAAGAAGTCACTAAGAAGGAAGAGCAATTCCTTCTTAGCTTAAAACCTACTACAAGTCTTTTAGAAGTTTAATAAGTCTATCTATTAAACTTACTAAAATACTTAGAATAGAGAGAATGATTTTAACTTTGCCAAGTCTTTTCTCTCTATTTTTTTGTCTTCTTTCTAGTCTGCTCATTTTCTTTTTTTCACCTCCTTCCTATAATATTATTATAGCATGACGTTACGTCAAAATCAATAGTTTTTCCCTATTTTTTTAGAAAATTTTGGTATATTTAAAATGATGTAAAGTTGTATCTTTTAAAGAAAATGTGATATAATAAAAGCAAGGAAATAATGATTTACTTTATACAAGAGCAGTTATTTCCAATTCAGATTAAAAATTAATTACTTTTTTAAACTACTCTTATTGGCGTTTGAGTAGTTTTTTATTTTATCATATGCAAAAGCTGATACAATACCAGCTAATATACTCAATAAAAAATTTATTACCATATCGCTCCACCTCCTTCCATTGCGGAATTTGGCGTTTAAATATGGAAATAACTACTCTTACACTTTTCAATCATTTTTTCCTTGCATAAATATTATAACATATTTTACATATAAAAAAGACTTAGTTTAGATACTAAGTCTTTTTAAAATACAGTTTTTAAGAAAATATTTTTTTTAAATATAATTTATTTTCAAAAAGAGTATATTTTTTATGATAAAATTTTTATAACATACTTTTAAGGAGGTTCAAAATGGAAAATTGTGTTTATATGTTTGTAAAAGGTTTTATAGAAGTTCTATATGTTGGAAAAGCAAAAAATTTAAATCATAGATTAAATAATCATTCCCATTTACCTAATGAATGCTATACAGAAGGAGATATGGAATTGGCTGAAAGATACTTTATATCTAAATATAAACCAGTTTATAATGATAAGCTATTGAAAAAAGATATAACTATAGAAATAGAGAATTTTAATAAGTTAAAATTTGAAGAATATAAGGGGTTTAAAAAAATAACTAAAAAGAATAGCTTCCTAAGAGATTTAGAACCATACATAAAAAATAATTCCTATGAAATGTACACAACTAAAAGTGGAAAAAGATGCTATAGAGTAAACCTCGATTTCATTGAAGAATTAAGTGAATTGCAAGAAGAAGATAAAATTTATATAGAATATAATTGTTGCGAAAGTATGAAAAAAATTTGGAAAAGAGTTTGATATGCCGAGCTGGTCGGTATTCTCCGCCGAAGAAAATGACGACTACTGTCTACACCTCTATTGTGAAGTAAGACAGAGATTTTAAAAAAGAAAATATAATTTATTTCCAAAAGAGTATATTTTTTTATAATTTAAATGTGCTATAATTATAATCATAATAAGCAGAAAACTTTTTTTATTGGTTTAAAAAAATCTACAAAAAATAAACAAGGAACATGCACTTGCCGTCAAACAATCATGTTCCTTACACTGGAGGTTAGACCTCTCTTAAGGATAATATATCCTTGCTTTTCTATACTTATATTTATATTATAAGACAAAGTGTAGAAAAACACAAGGTTTTTAGGGTAATTTTAATAGTAAAATTATTACAAAAAATCAAAAAAAGAGCGTCAGCCTCCAAAAAAAATTGGAGGGATAAAAGGTGGAAAATATTAATAAAAATGACATAGATAAGATATTTAGAAATGATTGCGATTTAGAAAGAGCAGTAGGAGAGATAGAAAATTACGCAAAGTTCAAGAGACAAGAAACACATAAAATAAAAAAATATATAGATGAAAAAAAGAGTGGAGTATATAATGCGATAGCGAGAGCAGGAGCAGGAGAGACGGTTCTTTTACTTGCTGAAACAGGGACAGGAAAAAGCTATAGCTTTATAAATGCACTTAAAAAAATGAATACAAAAGCATTATTCATATTACCGAATTCTGCGAACGTAGAACAGGCTATGAAGGAATATGACGTACCAGGTGCATACGACCTATTGCCTGCAACCAAAGCGCTAAAAGGTGGAAATCTAGTAGTTATGACATGGGATAAAACAGAACAATTACTAAACATTGATTTGAGCGATTACATAATCGTTGTTGATGAAATACATCAAACATATACAGATTCTTACAGAGAAAAAGCGATAAAAAATTTAAATAATATAGTTGTAAAATGCAAAGGAAGAATAGATATAACAGCAACTCCAACTAAATTAGAGTTTGAAATATATGACTACATAATAGAATACATAAAAGAAAAAAATACTAAGTATGATGTAAAACTTTATGACAATATAAACTTAGATAAAATGATAGAGATTATCAATAAATCAAAAAATAGTGCAGTTCTTTATAATAATAAAAAAGATTTAAAATATATAAATGAATTAACAGCAAAAAAAGGTGACATTGTTTACGCAAAAATCAAGGCTAAAAGTGAATTGTATAAGAGAATAATACAACACTCTGATATGGGAGACTATGAACTTTTACTAAACACAACAACAATTTTAGCAGGGGTAAATATAAAAAACAAAGACATAACAGATATAATAATCGCAGGTTTTAAAGACCCAGCGACAATAAAACAGTATGTTGCAAGATTCAGAGAATTAAAGCGTGTAAGGGTTCATATTTTCAATAATTTTAATGACGCAGAGGCAAGTAATAAGGTTTATGAAGTTAATAATATAATTAATATTAATTTTAAAAGAGCGAATAAATTAAAAGCATTATATAACGAGTTAAATAGTAAAAGAGCAACAGGATTTGAAACTGTTGGAATAGACCTTGTTCCATTCAGTATAGATTCTAATGTATACTATTCAAATAAAAATAAATGTTATGAAATAGATAAGTTATTTATTATAAGTAATACTTACACAAGGTATTATAACAGCAGAACAATAGCGAGTTTAAAAGTACTTTTAGAAGAATATTTCAAAGATGTAAAAATAGAAAACATAGAAGAGCAGGACGAGGAAACAAAACAAGAAATAAAAGAATATAAAAAAGTATTAAAAGAAATCAAAAGAGCAACATTGAAAACTTTAGAAGAAAATAAAAAGTACCTAGTCGGCTATGAGCAATTTAAAAGGGGTTCTAAGGACTTTAACCTCATGAGCTATATGAATTATAATAAGATGTCTGAAAACGACTACAAGCAGGCATACATTAAGTATAATATAGATTATTTAATCGACAAAGCAGACTGTTACAACGAAATTGAACTATTTTCTAAATATGTACTTGAAAATAACTATAGTCTTGAATTATCGTGGCAACTTGCGAATATGGGGAACAATAAAAGAGGTAATATATTTAATAAAATAAATAATCTTATCTACAGAGAGTTAAAAGAAGAACATCCAAATTTGCTGAATGATAACTTGATAGAAGTTGTTGCGTATAACTATATTGACAAGTTAGCAGGGATTGGAACAGCTTACACAGAATACAATTTACAAGAGTTAAGTAACGATTTAGGGATAATCCTAGGAGATGATTGGAAGTTAACAACAACTAAACTAGGAACTATCTTAAAAAATATATTTGTAATAAAAAACAAACAACATAGAAACTTTGGAGCATTGAAAGAATACTCATATTACAAAAATAATATTCCAAATGTTGAATTTATAGATGGTGACAGGATAAGAATAAATAAAATTGAAAGATATATAACAGTAGAAGACATAGAAAAGGATTTAAAACTAGAAAAAGGTGATTTAACTTTAAGAAATGCAATAAAAATTAGAAAGAAAAAATTATTAGATAAACTAGATGAAATTGAAAAAGCATTTTTAAATAATGAATTTGAGATAGGATTCAAAATTGAAAAGGAAGAAAAAAAACAAATGGAAATTTGCGTTTAAACAAAAAGTCACGGGGTTAGGATTTAATATATATATATATATAAATTCCTAACCCCGTGACTTTTTGATAATAAGTCACCAGTTAAAATAAACATAATTAACATACAATATTTAAAAAATGCTATAAAAACTAGAAAACAAAGGTTAAAGAACAATTAGAAATTTGTATTTAATAAAACAAAAAGTCAACGGAGTAGGATTTAATATATATATATATATAAATTCCTAACCCCGTGACTTTTTGATAATAAGTCACCAGTTAAAATAAACATAATTAACATACAATATTTAAAAAATGCTATAAAAACTAGAAAACAAAGGTTAAAGAACAATTAGAAATTTGTATTTAATAAAACAAAAAGTCAACGGAGTAGGATTTAATATATATATATATATAAATTCCTACTCCGTTGACTTTTTGATAATAAGTTAGATTAAATTTTAAAATATGAATGCATACAATTAAAAGAGGAAAATTTACTTTAGTGTAGAAATATATATAAAAAAGCAAATATAGGGGGATAGAATGAAAAAAATATTATTATGTGTCATTATTGGAATACTGGGATTAACCTTAGTTGCCTGTTCGTCAACGGCGAGTGGAGATAAGATTAATGGAATTGAAATTGTTGCAAAAGAAACATCTGCGGAACAAATCAAAGCAGATTGTAACCAGGATGGAAGCTATAATGAAAATGGAGAGTATTTCCAAATGGGATTGGATGCAGCTAAGGCGTCAGACTATGAATATAAAATAGTTAATGTGTCAGTTAAAAATACTAGCGACGAGGCTATTAAACTGTTTCAAACAGGTTGGAATGCTACAGCTAAGGACGGCTACGAATTTGAGCATATAAAAGTTACAGATAAGTTAGAAAATCAACAAGTGCCTGCAAATTATTCTTTTGATGCACAAGTTAAGATACCAGTTGAAAAGAAAATGAATGTAAAAGAGATAATACTTAAATATAATTTAAAAGATTATAGCAATTTAACTAATGCTATGAAAGACGCAAGTGCTGGAGCTACTAAAGAGGATATACAAAAGAAGTATCCAGAATTGTATGACGATAATTGGATAGAACTTGGAACTATAAAATTTGAATAAACAAGGAAAAAGACTTAATGTTTTTTGCGTTAGGTCTTTTAAATATAAGTAAACAGCATTGTTATGTTGAGTTTAAATAATGAATTTGACATAGGGTTTAAAATTGAAAAGGAAAAAGAAAAAGAAGTAGAATCAAAAGAACAATTAGAGATTTGCATCTAAACAAAAAGGATTATATATATATATATATATTAAATCCTACTCCCGGCTTTTTGATGTAAAAAATAGAAAAGGGAAAAGAAGTAATAGAACAATTAGAAATTTGTATTTAATAAAACAAAAAATCACGGGGTTAGGATTATATATATATGCAAGAAAATTCAGTATTTTTTGAATTGGAAGTATTTTCTAGTAGCAAAATTTGATAAAAGGTACTATTATAGTAGTATAAATGTTTAATTACGACAAAAAATCGTACATGTGTTCTTGTAATATCGAACAAAAGGGGGTATAATTAAAATTGTAAGTTATTTTTTACAAATTTTAAGAATGTATTATTCTACTTGCATTAGGGGGATGATTTAAGTTGAAAAAAGAAATAAAAAAGATGATAGACGAAATTGGGGACAGAGAATTATTAGAGATTATCTATTTGTATTTAAAGCGAAAAACTAAAAATAAATGAGTACATACGAAAAGCTATCAAATTAAAAATGATAGCTTTTTATTCTTTTGAAAAAACTTCCAATATTTTCAAGAGTGATTCTAATTGTTCATCTGTTAGTTTGCTGAACTCCAAAACAGCCTCTGCCAATTTTTCATTATCATCTATGGCACAAAAAGCTTCTGCTTTTATAGAATTTTTATCCTCGATATTATACATTTCGCCTCTGCCAGTTCTTAGCCATTCTTCATTTATTTTAAACAATGAAATTATTAATTTTAAATCACTTTCTTTTATCTTTGTTCTTCCGCTTTCCATGTTGTATATCTCATTCTTTGTTTTTCCTAATTTTTCTCCGAGTTCTATTTGCTTTAAACCTTCTGATAATCTTAATTTTCTTATTCGTACATTTATTCCATCCATTTTTTTAACTCCTTTCGCTATATTTTGATTTTATCGTAAAATATTGTTCAAGTCAACGTAATTGTACGTTAAAAGCGTAAAATGAAGACGTAAAAAATCTTTAAATAGTATTGACAGTCTTCAAATAACGTCTTATAATGTGAATATAAACGTTATTTGAAGTCAGGAGATGAATTAATGGATAGGGCAGATATGATTTTAAAAAGCGCAGGCTTATATTTAAAAATAAGTGAAGAAAAACAAAGAGTAATCAAATCTTTAGTAAAAGCAAGTGAAATTGAAAACATTGTTAAAAGCGATATTTTAGATATCAATAAACTAAATGAAGCG
>NZ_JAGWCX010000102.1:0-7996 GCF_020657775.1 Clostridioides sp. ZZV14-6345
CATACCACTTAGTTAATATAAAACCCCAAAATAGATGTAATTGAATACATTGAAAATACTGCGCTCAAGCAATTATAATTCAATAAAAACATCAAAATTTGCAGTGAGCGAGCAGTAGTGCAATTGATAACAGTTATCATATACCTTCAATCCCTTATATTCCAACTGTTAACACCTATTTTAGCATAAATATCGCTCACTGCAAACCTATATAAACATTTCATCAGAATACTTATCAATACCATAACATTTCTTTTTAATTGAATTAGGATTTTTATCTCATAAACATAGATTGAATCTTCACTATTATCAATAATGTTTTCTATTTCAGAAATACATTTATGTAACTTTCCATCAGTAATATCTCCTTCAAAAACAGAATTTTGCGTCCAAGTCAAATATTTTCTAAGTATCTTTCTAATTCTATTTAATGACCTTGCTTCAACAATATCATAAGTAACTATAACAAACATATTTTACCACCAAGCCTTTAAAACTCTATACTTTTCATCATTTATAAAGTGTTTAATTAATTTGTAACACTCTAGCCTTATAAACATTCTATATGAAACTTTTCTATTTAGATTTCTATGTTTTATGGTTGTCTGCATCTTATTTTCAAATTCTTGTAAGAATTTCTTCTTTCCTTTTTCACTTAAATAACAAATTTTATCTTGATATGAAAAATCATTCTTATTGATTCTCTTATTATTAATTAAACTAAAAATTATTGTATCAATAATAAGAGGTTTAAAAATTTCAGCAATATCTAAGCTTAAAGAAAATCTTTTTGTAGATGGTTCATGTAAAAAGCTTATAGTAGGGTCAAGCTGTGTCTTATATATCTCACTTAAAACATTCGTATACATTATGCTATTTCCAAAAGACATAAGAGCATTTACTGGGTCTTTAGGAGGTCTTTTTTCCCTCTTATAAAATTCAAAATCATTTCTTAATATTTGATTAAAGGATTTATAGTATGTTTTTCTTATTCTACCTTCTTTACCCATAAGTTCTGATATTTCTTTGATATCATTCAAATCATTTAGTTCATCTTTTATAGTATTAATTAAACTATCATCAACATTGTAATACCTCATATTTCTTAAAATATGGTATGATGCACTTTCTACAAATGATTTTGCTAAATATAGTCTTTCATTTTTATCTAAATAATGAGCTGATTGACATACTATGCTGAATCCTGATACACTTTTCTTTCTTGGATAATACGTACCTGAATAATACCCATAATAATTATAGAAGTGAAGCATAACTCCATATTGGCTTATATAGTTTATAAGTTTTGTGTTTAAATCTACTTCTCCATATATATGAATATCATCAACTTGTTCTACTGGTAATATTTTTTTCTCACCTTCTAAATTATAATAGTAAATCGTATTTTCTTTTCTTTTTATATTACCATTACTTATAATATAATAGTCTTTATACATTGTTACTCCTCCTTCACAAAGCAAAATTCATAATAAGCACATTTTGTACAATAAGGTTTTTTCTCAATTTTAGGAGGAGATAACTTCATATTTATTTCATTTATATTTATAAGTGTGTTTTCAACAATTCTTTCTTTTTCCTCTGTTAATATCAGTTCTTCTTGTTTCTTTTCCTTGACATAATTTATGGTTCCTTTTTTATCTATACCCATACTATTTTTTAAATAATACAAGTAATAGTATAGCTGCATTTCATCTGCTTCTTTCATCTTTGAACTTATTTTTACTTCCTTAACATACTCATCCTTTATTATATCTAATTTCAAGATATCATCAATTAATACTTCTTTATTTTTCATTCTTTTATAAGAATCTTCATGTACTATTTTTCCAGATAAAACCCTACTACTATTTTGTTCCATGGTTATTCCTTTAGAGAATAACCATAGCTTTCTTTTACATACATAATAATAATTTATCTTTACTCCTTGAACTTTCAATAATTCTAAATCTATTGGCACAAAATCACCTTCTCTAGTAAATTTTAGCCACATTGTTAATATAAAAATCAAATAAATTGGTCTATTTCCTTACCTATAATCACACCTTTACCAAATATCTGTTTTGTATGCTTATTTTCATGTATATCATATTTATATAAAAGTATTTTTAAATCTTCTAGACCCTTTATATTTATATCCACTATATTTTGTTTAGCTTTATATATTGGTATATTTACACTTTTTTTAATTATTTCTCTTCTAGCTTTTTTTCTCTTAGATTTTATTTCATTTATTAATTGTCTATCTTCATTACTATATGCCTCTGTAAGTTCTTTCCCCAAAACTTTATAATCTTTTACCAAAGTTTCTTCAATTTTATTATATATATCCTCTGGTATTACTGTATATCCTTCAATATTTCTAAGTATATTTTGTGCATCTTTAGAGCCCAAACTATATGGTGTTATAGTATCTAAAATATTTAAAGCACTAGTAAATCTCTTTTTAAAAGCTGTACCTTCTAAGCTTTCTTTAGAGTATAGTATCTTAACCATTTCTACCTTATATTTTTCTTCCATCTTCACACATTCTTTGCCATTTATAAAAGCCTTCAATAACTCAAGTCCATTTTTTACAATTGTTTCATCATAAATACTTCCTATTCCTGTAGCTTTTTCTGTATATATAAATATATTTGGACTATTTTCTTTATACTCACGACTTCTATAACATCTGCCAAATCTTTGAAATAAACTGTCAAGTGTTGAATTTTCTGTATGAAGCTCATCAAAATCAATGTCAAGGGATGCCTCTACTAATTGTGTTGTAATCCAAATTCCATTTCTATCACTATTGGCAAATTCTTTTATATATTTTTCTAGCTTTGCTCTATCTTCTTGTATATACATAGAATGTAGAAGATTTACATTAATATCTATTCCTTTTGACTTAACTATCTCTTCTATTAACTCATATTTTTCTACAGCACTTTTAACTGTATTTACTATTACTAAAACTTTTTTATTCATTCCACTTTGTATTATTTTTTCTAAATTTTTATCTATTGAATTTTTTACAATGGCTACACAGTGTCGTATTTTTGTTGTATTTTTTGTTAATATAGCTATATTACTATCTATTACACCTCTTTTTTTTAGTTCATCTATATATATAGTTGGCATAGTAGCTGTCATTATCATAAATCTGCCACCTATCTTATGTATCATTTCTATACCTTTTACCAGTACAGCTGCTATTTCTGGCGAATATGCTTGTATCTCATCTATTACTACCTTTGAATATGCTAATGTTGAGTATACTTTTTCATAGCCTTTATACAAAAAAGGAAATTTAAATATTTGGTCTATTGTAGAAAATGTCAATTTACAAGATAATAACTTTGCTAAATCTACAATTTCATTTGAATTTTCCTGATTACTTTCTTCCAGATAATCTACTGCTGTTGAATGTAATAATCCTAGGAATGTATCATTTGAGTCTTCTACTCCAACTATATTTTTTGCCCTATCAAATAATGCATTTATACTTACTTTTAATGGTAATGTAAAAAATGCCTTATCTTTATCTATCCAAATTAAAGCAGTTTCTGTTTTTCCCATTCCTGTAGATGCAATCAGTATTATATTCTTGCTTCTATTCAATTTAGCAAATGCCTGAACTTCCCTTAGACTACCAAACTCTTTTATTAAATGTTTTTCTGTGTATTCACCTATATTCATATTACTATTACACTCCACAACCTCATGAGCAGAAGCACTGTGGTCTAATCTATGTAGTATTCCTTTTAACATGACATATAAATTATAATATTTGTGATTTTTATCTATTCTTTTTTCTATACCTTGTAAATATATATTACTAAGTTTCTTAGTTTTTATATGATATCTGACATTAAATTCATTTTGTATTTCATCTACTTTATTTATTAAATCCTTATCTAATACTTTTTGTACCAAATCTTTAAAATCTTCATCTATAAAGATATCTCTTTCATGATGATATACAATAACTTGATTGAGCATATCCATTAAATCCCAATCATCTTCTATATCCAAGTATCCATAATTGATAAATGCAGGAGAAATAAAATTATGCCCTATATTGTTCTCTAAATTAGTTATTATTTCAGGTTCATTTATTTCAATATCCATTCTACTTCTTATTAGCTTTTGAAATGGTGAAAATACTTTTCCAACATCATGAAATTCTATAACAAAATCAAGCCATTCCCAGAATTTTTCTTTGCCTAAAAAATCCAACTTATTTATACTTGTATCATAACAACACTTTAATATATTTCTTTGTTCTAAAAGCTCATCAGTATGTTCTCTTAATGTTTCTACTGGATTAGATTTTGCATATATCAATAAAACTCACCTCCTTCTTTTCTATTAAAGTATAATAAATCTCCATCTGCATCTAACAATATATATCCACGTCTTATTTTATTACCTTTTTCAATATAATAACTATCAATTTTGTTCCAAATTCTTTTTTTATCTTTATTGGCATTATTTTTATAATAATTGTTGAGTCTATAGCTTATTCCATTTATTACTTTATCTTGTAAAGTTGACTTTGGTATATATATAGGTCGTTTTATCTTATATTTTGATAATTTGTGATTTTCATAATCATCTACTTCTACTTTCACAGCATTTACTTCAAACTTATTAACTTCTACAAATCTAATATCATTAATTCTTACTAAATCTTCTTTTCTACCTAATGATAAATACTCATCATAATTTAATAAACTCTCATATAATTTTTTTAATAAATCAAAATCCCCACCTATATGAATTATCAAATTTACATTCAATAACATATGACTGTTCATTGGCATAGATGTAATACTATCCTTTTTATAAAAATATGT
Organism: Clostridioides sp. ZZV14-6345; assembly: GCF_020657775.1. NCBI lineage: Bacteria > Bacillati > Bacillota > Clostridia > Peptostreptococcales > Peptostreptococcaceae > Clostridioides > Clostridioides sp. ZZV14-6345. Next base: position 4,860 of record NZ_JAGWCX010000102.1, read on the forward strand.
TGTCTGATAATTATTAAATATACTTTCATATGTCCCCTGTACACTTATATTAAATGGTATATACTCCGTAGCATTTAATATTTTGTGAATTAATCCATTTACTGTAGAATATGGAGGCAGTGGATATGTCTCTGTAATCTTCATAGCAAATGGCTTTTTATAGCATGCAGTTTCTTGAAATAAATCTAATTTCAAAACCTTCATATTAATTCACCCCATAATATTCCTTTACTTCTTTAACTAGTTGTCCAAAAAATTTATCTACGCTTAAAAAATTATCTTCAAATAACTCCTCAAATTCCTCTTTATTTGTAAATGCCCCATCTACCATTCCAATATAGGTAAATTCTTTTAAATCTTTTCCTAAAAAAGTACCTTGAACTACTTCTTCTATTGCTGACTTATTTACTTTAAATCCATTTTTATCTCCTTTTAATTTAATTCTACCCAAGAAAAATGGATTTGCTATTTCATACACTCCTCCTACTACAAATAGAGGAGATAAATTTTCTTGTCTACCTCTAATATTTCTATTTAATACTTTTATTATTTCTAAAAATTCTACTACTCTTCTACATTTCTCTTTATTATCAAGTTCTATATCCCCATCCTTACCTATTTTAGATAAATCTATAGTCGCTGTATATGTATAGTAACTTAAATGTTGCTCTATGTTGGCAAGATTAGGGTGTTCTCCTATTCTATCTGCTAATCCTTTATTATTTAAAAAGTCCATGTCACTTCTATATGGCTCAAGAGAAATCGCATTACTCAATCTTACAGTGGCTTCTCTAGTCAATGAACCCCCTTTTTTATCTTTCTCATCTTTTTTATTTGTTTTCATATATCCAAATAAGTCCATTTCTTCTGATTCTCTTATGCTTATATTATCTTTAAACTGAATTGTACCTTTTCCTTTATCAACAACTTGTAAATTCCAATTAAATAACTCCGAAGCTAATCGTACTATGTCATATCTTAGACACTGACGAGATGCAAATGTATAGATGTTTCCATCAGCTCTACTTAGTTTTTTTAATTCTGATATATTACCTATACCTTCACCATAGTTTAAACTTTGAGCCTGTACTATTACTGTAAATGTTAATCCTCTTTTCATCTTATTTTTCCTCCTCTTCGTTTGGTAGTTTATCTTTTCCTTCATATTTTCCAGAAATTAATCCAGATATAAAAGCATGACCTATAGATTCAAAGTCTAAATCTTTTTCAGTCTCTATATCTAAAAAAACCGCTGGAAGCCTTTTTTCAGCTGACATAAAAATTCTTATAAGTGTATCCATAAAATCACTTTTATTTCCAACTTTAACTAAATTTAAAAGTTTATAACTTACTCCATCTATTTTATTTTTAGAATTTTTATTGACATAATGGTCATGTATATCACAACCCAAATAATAAATTATTCTCAAATTTTCATCATTCTTTTCCAAATTTTTACTATCCATTCTATATACCCCCTTCTTATAGCTATTTATTAATGCTCTTAATTGGACTACTCTAAAACAATCTATTCCTGATATATTTGATTTGTTGTTGCTTTCCATATCATTCTTAACTTTATTTCTTAAAGTATTATTAGTTAAATGCTTCAAGTCTCTATTTTTCAAGAGTAAATCTAATACATTTGATTTAAGCTTATAATCATAGATACTTTGTATTTTTTTATTTGCATACTCGTCTGTAAAAATTTTTGCTAAATAAGTAGGAATATTAAAATAATTTATTTTACATTTTTTAGAATCTATACTTGCCTTAAATTCTACAAAAAGTATATTATGAAGTTGCCATTCACTTTTTAATTTATTTTCTTCTACTATACCTCTTATAAGTTTATTAAAAGGATTTTCATCTTTGGAATCTGAAGACTCACTTTTTTGAGCTTTTAAACTATTGTTTCTTTCAAAAAGCTCATTTATAGAAGTATCCATGTTAACAAATAAATAAAACTCATTCTCTTCATTAGATAAATAATTCTTTCTTGTATAAGTAGCCCCTGCTGGAGTACAGAATAATATAAGCTTACAAACATCACATATTGATGATGTATACTCCTGATTCCAAAACATATTCCTAGCATTATTGGTACTTACTCCAAGTGGAGCAAAATTACTTTCTGAGTATTCATCTAATATTCCTTTATATAAACCACACATTTCACATACTTCTAAACTATCCATATACTCTTTTATATCTTCAATACTTTTATTTTTCTTTATAAAGTTTTTATTTATTTCCTTCATAATTTTTTCTATAGTATTTACACTAGACTTACTAACTTTTTTTTCACTTACATCTTTAGATATACTATCCAATCTATCATTCAAATAGTTTTTCAACTTATCACAGTCATTCTCTTCTAATAAATCTTCTAACTCTCCAAAATATATAATTTGTCTTAAATAATCATTAAACATTACTTCTTTTAATCCATCTAAATCTAACTTAGCCTTAGCAACATTTAAAAAACTAACTTGTCCAAAATAATTATCTTGAACTACATATTTATAAAGATTGGCTGTAAGTCTGTCATTTATTGATTTTATTTTAAATATGTCTACAATCTCATCTACTAAAGTTTCTAATATCTCAAATTCATCATAACTTTTTATTTTAGACATGCTATCTAACTTTTCTTTTATCAAGTTAAATTTTTCTTCATCAAATTTTTTGACCTTATCATTTTGCTGTTTTATATTATCCTTAATTTTCTTAATTCCATCTTTAATTTTATCAGGTTTAGATTTAATAAAATTTATACTGTAATCAACACTCTTCCTAATCCTTTTTGATACATCATATTCATCCATGAAGTAATTAAAATAATACTCATGAAAGTTTTCAAGAAATGAACTATCAAATTCGATATAGTCTTCCATAATAAATATTTTTTCTTCTATATCTGCTTTCTTTACTATATTTAAAAATCCAACCATACCCATATTAAAGAACCAGTCTCCTCTATAAACTCTTAACTTCATTTATCTCACCTCCATTCCAAAACATCTACATCCCCAAATCCTTGAGCTCGTCTAAAGCCCAAACCTAAATTGTAGATAAGATTTAAATCGTCAATATCACCTTTCAATATAAATCTGCCTTTGTAGCCATTAATATAT
>NZ_JAGWCX010000103.1:0-7625 GCF_020657775.1 Clostridioides sp. ZZV14-6345
ACTTCCAGTATTTTACACTTATACTTATAATACTAACTATATACGACAATGATTGTCAATAGTTAAATTGCGTACAATACATATCTTGTGTAATATGTATTTATATAACTAATGATTATAAGGGGGTTAATATGTATATACAATTAAATGAATTATTAATGTCTAGAGGTAAAAGTAAATACTGGTTATCAAAGCAAACAGGAATGACGCCTCAAAACATTGGCCGATTAGCTTCAAATCAAACCACATCTATTAAATTCGATTCTTTAGAAAAAATTTGTATGGCTCTTAAATGTTCACCTAATGAATTGTTAGGTTGGGACAAATAAAAATATTAATTCTAAAGGGTTTATTTATAACTACTAGAAAACTACTTTAGTAGTTATTTTATTTTGGAGGTTTAAACATGGATAGATATACATTTGATAATTTACCTATCAAGGAGCAGATACAATATATTAATAATAAGCTCTTAGAGGGTAATACACTAACTAATATCTGCAAGGATATTTCTATTGGTCGTACAACTATAAGAAATAGATTTAAACAACATGGATATGAATTTAATCAAGCTAAGAAGCTATATATATCTATTGTTGAAGTTATTGAATTAGAAAGTAGTTTAAAAGTAGTTACGGGCGACACTAGCAATGACAATACTTTAGTTGACGCAACTAACATTGATTTTAATAATATTTTATCTAAATTCAATGATATGAATAATAAACTGAATGAAGTATACAACTGGTACGAATCACAAAGTAGTAATAAAGTAGTTGGGGCTGATAAACTAAAAATAAATGATTTTAAGGGTAATACAGTCACTAGAAGCTATAAGGTCTATGAGGATATTCAAAAAGAGTTTGTAGCCTTCTGTGAAGGTAATAAGAAGTATAGGGTACAGGATATTATTAGCCAAGCTCTTAAAGATTTTATGGATAAATATAAGTAATTTTACTTACTTTCTGATATTCTAAAAACTTTTCAATGAAAATCTCATTTTTTGGCTTCCTGTGAAAAATAAGTTCTCCTTCCAGTCCTCTATCCTTGTTTGTTTCATTAATCCGATAGGGGGCGTATTATATATATTTCTATCGAGCATATACTCATCAAAACATAGCATTAGTTTGATTATTATATTTCTATTTGTTTTAAGCTTTTATATATAATTTATCTCTCGAAACATTGCAATTACTTACTTGTATAGTTTTAATATTAATATTCAAATTATTCCTTTTAAAAGGTGCTATAAGTGCTACATAGGTACTGCAACCTATATACTTTTTAGGGGTGCAGTTGCATATGCAAACTCTTTATTTCCCAACATTTAACCAGTTATAAATATTTATATCCTTTATCAGTCAAATATAGCATTTTAAACAACTCCGACTATCTTTAGTAGTAATATTTTATATGGCTTTATTAATGTATTTTTGCATCTGCAACCATGTTTTTAAGTTGCAACACCCCACCCCCACACCTTACACAAAACAATGCTTATCTCCGAAGCCATGTACCTACCTCGGTTCACATTTTTTCTTTTAATAGCGTTATTTTTATCAAGGGGGGCTAATTATTGTACTTTTTTGTGGTGAATCAAATAGCCTTCTATATATTGATATAGCTTTATTTGAAGTACTTAATTGAATTGTTTCAAACTAAATTAAGTGAGTTTTAATGAAGTAAAATATATAGGTTGCAACTTTATTTCAAAAATACAGTAAAAAAAATAGCTATATACATTGATTTCGCTTAAATTAAAAGGGTTTTTCGAGTTGTTTTTTATCTTTTTTTACTCAATATGAAATATCCCTTATATCTTATTGCAATCTAACTTTATTTAATAAAGTAGTTTCGTTATGCAATACCCCTGTATGTACTGATTTTACTGTGATTAAGTAATGTATTTGAGTTTGATTTTTTATTTAGTTTAGTAGTTTTGAAATATTATAGTATTAAGCTTCAGTATGCACTCATTCTCAATTAATAATCAATTAATAGTAGCCATTTTTTCTAAACATGATAAAAACAAACTCAATCCATGTAATAGAAATACATACAGGTATATAAAAAAATGTACGATTACTATAAACTATTACATTTATTTTAGTTATCTTTATCTATTGCAATTACTTATTCAGAAGCTTATTTGCTTACCTACTAATTATAAAATGTAAAAACAGGCAAGAGAATCGTACATTTTTAACTATAAATTAAGCTTCATAATGGCATTATCAGCTTGTTTTTGTACTACCCCAATATAAGTTAATGTATCTATTTGATTAGCATGGTTTAAAGCTCTTTGTGCTACTTCAATTCCTTTATCCTTAAATATATGTAAACCATGTGTTTTCCTCATACTATGAGTACCTATATTTAATCTTATCCTACAGGCTTTTGAAGCTTTTTTAATAATTCTATATGCTTGTGTAGTGCTTATTGCTTCATTCTCTCCCTTTTGACTTTTAAATAGATATTCATTAGTTGGTTTATCTTTGCAATATATATCTAATATTTCTTTTAAACTATCATTTATAGGCTTTCTTATTCTTTTCCCTGTCTTACTTTCTTTTATATTTATTTCTCTTTTCTTGTATACGTCTTTAACTCTTAGTTTTAAAATATCCTCTATCCTAAAGCCAGTATTTAACCCTAAAGTTATTAGGGTTAAATCTCTTATTTTACCTTTATTTCTAAAGTATCTTTTAAGTTTCTCTATATCTTTTTTATTTTCAATGGGTTCTACTCTCATTTAATTCACTCCTATTAAATTATATTTACTAAGTAATATGATTTTCTTATCTGATACTTTTAGTTTCATCTAAACATTCATATAAAAGTTGTTCATCAATTTCACTAACTCTAAAAACTAATAATTTACTTTCCTTAAGTCTAACTTTGGTATTTTTCTATTTATATAAGTCATTTTAATATATTTCTACAACAAAAAAGTCGCTACTTTGTTCAAAATATGTAGTTTTTTATTACTTATTAGCTTAAAAAATTATTTGGCGTGATTTTATTATTTTGTCTACTATACCAAAAAAAATCTCTTTTTCTTGAGTAAATCAAAATTTAACATAGTTTTATAAAAAAAGAACTTTAGTATTTAGACTCTTTTTTGACAGATATTAAGTTATTAATATAAACTCTTTTCATTATACAAATAAAATGTAGAGTATAATAATACCTCATGAAAAAGTAGTGTATTATATTCTCTTATATCTTGAATATTTTTTATTGGGGATATAAGTGGAGAAGTAGCTATTTCTTACGTCATAGCATAGATTCATAGATAAACAATTAGGCTATTGAATGGTAATAAATAATTACTTATAACCTTAAATTTTTGTTTATTTAAAAATAACCCTGGATTTTTTTTTATAATTTTGAGATAATAAATATATAGAAGTAATATTTTAATAAACAAAAGGTAATTATGGAGGAAGTATATGAAAATAGCAGTAGATCTATTCTGTGGTGCAGGTGGAATGAGTGAAGGGATATTACAAGCAGGATTTCATATTGCATTTTCTAGTGATAAAAGTTCAGAAGTTGCATTAACATATAAAAATAGGCATAAACAATTAGGATTGATACAAGGCAAAAATACTTGGTTTGAACAAATGGATATAAGAGATTTAAGTGGAGACTTTATATTGAAAAAAATAAAGTCCTTAGATATGTTCAAAAATGGAAGACAGGGAAAGGCTAGAAGAAAAAGATTTAAAAAAAATAATCCGATAGACGCTATTTTTGGTGGACCACCATGTCAAGGGTTTAGTAGATCTGGAAAAAGGGATCCTAATGATCCTAGGAATTTTTTATTTAGAGAGTATTTAAGAATAATTGACGAGTTAAAACCTAGATATGTTGTTATGGAAAATGTAGAAGGCATGTTAGATATGAAACTGTATATAGAAGGTTTAAGAGGTACTAATTATGAAAATGTAGTAGTTCCAGAAATTTTGAAGTCTGAATTTAAAGCATTAGGATATAAAACATTAGACCCTAGATTAATGGATGCATCTGATTATGGAGTGCCTCAATCTAGAAAGAGAGTAATATTTATAGCATATTTAGAAGAAGAAAGAGAACCTAAATACCCTACACCAACTCATATAGGAGAAGATAAGGTGACAATTTTACAAGCAATAGGGGATTTAATAAAAGACAGAGATTTAAGAGAAAACCTAAACCCTCAATTTACAGAGTATCAAAATGCATCTATCCTTGGGAGAACGAGAAGACTAGATGGCTCTAGATTACAAGTAGAGGGAATTTTGAATTCAGAGTTATCCAATCACACTAATATAGTCAAAGAAAGATTTTCTTTATATAGAGAAGGTGAGGATGCAAACTCTTTAAGAAAGAGAATAAAATTAGAAGGTATAGATATATCAGATAAGCTGAACTTAATAAAATACATAGAAAAAGAAATGGAAAAATTAGCAGTAAATACTGAAATAGATATATCTCCAGAGATAGCAATGGCTATAGATGAAGTTCTTAATGATAGGGATTATATTATTAATTCATTAAAAAATCCTAATTGTATAGACGAACTTATAGACGCATTGTTAACTAAAAAAAATAGTAGAACTAGATTGAATAGGAATGAACCCTCTTTAACAGTTTTAACTATACCAGATGACTATATATCACCATTTGAAAACAGGACATTTACTGTTAGAGAATTAGCAAGACTACAGTCATTTGATGATAGTTTTGAATTTTTAGGAAAAAGAACTACTGGAGGACAAAGAAGAAAAGAAGAAGTACCACAGTATACTCAAGTAGGTAATGCAGTCCCACCTTTATTAGCAAGAGCTATTGCATCAGAGATTAATAAAAGTATATCAGCTAAAAACAAACATAAGAGAAGAAAATTTTAGTCATATGTCATATATTGATATAAAAAACACTAGGCTACTAATAATCTAGTGTTTTTTATTTGAGTCTGTTTACATTAAATTAATATTTTTATATTATATCATTGAAAATATTAAAGTACTATTCTATAAAGTTATATTAAAATAATTGTAAACTGTATTAATATTAGAAATATTAGCTCTAATAGAATCCCTAACACTACCACCATCAATACCTGCTAAGAAGTTTGTTGTAATGATTTCTTTGATAGATTTAGAGACATAAGGCAAGGTAGGAAATCCCCAATAGTTTCCTCCAGATAAATTTCGAACTCTTTGAACACATGTTGTTGTAGGTTTAAATTTATCGCCAGCATTACTAGGAACAGTTACAAATGCATATGTAAATCGCTGTGGAGAGATAGAATATCCATTTACGCCAACGGAAATACCTCTAGCAAAACTTTGACCAGAATAAATCATATCCCATAACATTGGTATTTGTGCATTATCTTTCCAATTCGTCTTACACTGAATAACACATATATTTATAGAATTGAAATGAGTGTCAGTTAGATAGTCAATTAAATCATTGTAATTAACGCTACCACCTCTTTTAAAAATTGGAATATTAGTTACTAAATTATCAAGTGTAGATAAATCACTTACAAACTTTGGATCATCAGGGAATGTTAAAGCGATTAAATCACTTTCTGTATTAGATTTAAAGTTATCATAAGTAACAGTTATCGCATTAGAAATGGGATTTGGAATTAGAGATTTTAGTGGTTTTATTACAACCGTTCTAGTACCTATTAAACATAAGTTAAGATACCAACAAACTAATCCTTCCCATGAATACCCACCTCCAGAAACATCACTTTGCTCTCTTCCACTAGCAGTAGATCTGAATATATTCGAAAGCTTGTCTCCTAAATTAAATATAGTAGATGGATCATTCATATCAAGTTCGTCCATTATTAAAGAACTCCATACAGTCCACGAATTTCTAAATGCACCCATAGCAAATACACTATTAACACTTTCTTTTCTGATATATTCAATTATGTTCATTTACATCACCTCCTAATATAGTATTATAAACAATAAATCAAATATATGGAAAAAATAATTATTCAGTCTTCCAAAAACAACTTTTATATAAAGTATTAATATCTAAGTATTTCATTAACTGAGAATAACCTATTAAGGTTAGAAAACTTAACACATCTTTTCTTTTTGTGAATATTTGGATTAGTTTCATGTATTCATCATACACATATACCTTTTATAAAGAACTTTGTCTCTAGATTTTGCTAATACTTCTTTATGTTTTTTACTAATAGTTTTTCTGTATTTAGGATTATTTATTTAACTCCATCTTTCAAATAGTCCCTTTTCATATTTTTATCATCTCTTATATAAATATTTTAATAAATTTATACAATTAAAAAGTTAAAAATATGTCACAAAAGTGGCTCTTTACTAAAATACTATTTATTACTGACTAATTAACAAAATTAAAAGTTCTCACAATAACTTGATGTGATTTTATAATTCTATCTAGCATATCAAAAAAACCTTTTTTACTGAGTGAATAAAAAAGAGTCTAAAATTATAGACTCCCATTTCCAAAATATATTATAATCAATTAGCTTCTGCTTCTTTTTATTTCTCCACCCTCGAATATTTTTATCCACTCATATAGCGTAGTTCTACCAATATTTAATATCTTTGCAACTTCATTCTTCTTCAAGCTTCCATCAAGGATTTTATTATAATATTTTATAAATTCTTTGTTAGTTTCTAAAAGCGCCTTAGTTACTTTTTGTCTACCAAACCATTTACCTGTTTTTGTATTTATCTCTCCTTTTTTCTTATCCTCTTTTAACTGATCTATTTTCTGCTGCGTTCTCTCTTGTATTGTTTCCCTCTCCATTTCTGCGACTGCCCCAAATACACCAAGTAACATTTTGTATGTATTATTATTTGTATCTATCCCCTCTTTTATTATTTTCACTGTAACACCTTTAGTTACTAATGTATCTATAATATCAATTAAATCCTTTAAATTCCTTCCCAACCTACTTATAGACTCACAGTAAACAATATCTCCCTCTTTTACTTCTAATAACATTCTGCTTAATTCTTCTCTTTCTTTTGTAGCTCCTGTAATTTTATCCCTATATATCTTATCAAACTTAATTCCCTCATTTTCTAAAACTCTTTCTTGCCTACTATTATCCTGTTTTCTTGTGCTTACTCTCTCATATCCAATTATCATAATCATATCCCCCGTTTATCTTGTTATAATAATTATACAATACATTTTTCGTTCGGTCAAACTATTTTTTCCATTTTTGCTATACCGAACATATTTTATTGTTGATTTGCAATGATTCTATGTAAAAATAATACAAATATTGTGCGTACGGTCAAACGTTGGTTTCTCCGAACACGAACATATCACCTTTTTTATATCAACTATTCCTTAAATATTTTATATAAAATCGCCAAATTCTTTTTTATATTTTTTAAGCAGCCAAATTTTTAAAACAAAAATGGTACATCAATAAGTTTTATATTTTTATACAATATAACTCTTACTGATATACCCTTTAAAAAAAGCCTTATCCAACTATCTTGAACAAAGCTTGTAATTTTTATCTTTTATCGTTATCATCTTGATTACTAATTTAGACTTTTTTTATTTATAAAAATAAAAGGGGCTGTCGCAGGAGCAAATTAAATTTG
>NZ_JAGWCX010000104.1:0-7401 GCF_020657775.1 Clostridioides sp. ZZV14-6345
TTCTAGAGAACCCTTTTTAGTTTTATCTACTTTAAATAGTCTTATATTAGAAACTAATTAAAATAGATTTCTACTATTCATAGTTTTATTTTTTATTTAAAATACGATGCAATAAAGATGTAAATTTGTATCAAAAAAGAAAGAAGAGATGATTTTATTGTTTCAGAAAAGTAATTATAAGTGGTATATGTACTTTCATATGTTTATTGACATTTGTAGTACACACATTTGCTAATGAATTACAATACAAAAATATTGAATAATATTCAGCTATAGAATATATAGATGATTCTATGGAAAAAATGAGTTGTATAAAATCTAGTATCTATAGATTGACTATTTCTTATAAAATTGCAACTATAATAAGTTCTATAGAATTAAAAATAAAACCTTAGAGATTTTTGATAGATTGTAGACTAAATTTGCCACCAAAATCGCTTTATGGTGGCAAATACAATATATTATTAAAATATAATCTATATAAACGTTACTATTGCTTGATTATTTTAGCCACAGTTTCCACATGAGTAGAATGAGGGAACATATCTACAGGCTGTGCCTCAACACATTTAAATCCGTGCATATTTAGATAATCTAAATCCCTTGCTAAAGTAGAAGGATTACAAGAAACATAAACTATTCTTTCTGGATTCATTGAAACAATAGTTTCTAATACCTTTTCGTCACATCCCTTTCTAGGTGGGTCTACAACCACTACATTGGCAGTCTTACCCTCACTATACATCCTAGGAACAACTTCTTCTGCCTTACCAACATAGAATTCAGCATTATGTATATTGTTTAATTTAGCATTTATCTTAGCATCTTTTATGGCATCCTCTATAATTTCTATTCCATAAACTTTTCTAGCCTTTTGTGCCAAAAATAAAGATATTGTACCTATACCACAGTAAATATCAAAAACAGTATCAGTATCCTTTAAATTTGCATATTCAAGAGCTTTATCATATAATACTTTAGTTTGGACAGGATTTACTTGGAAAAATGATAATGGTGAAATCTCAAATACTAAGTCACCTATATAATCATTTATTTTGCCATCTCCATAGACAACTATATTTTCGCTTCCTAGAATAGCATTCGTATCTTTTTGATTTACATTTACAACCAAAGTCTTAAAACCAGGTATATTTTCCTTAAGTACTGAAGCCAATTCTTTAAGATATGGAAGTTTATTTCCATTAGCTACTAATACTACCATTACTTCTTTGGTTGTAAAACCTATTTTTGTTACCAAATGTCTAATTAACCCTGTATGAGTCTTTTCATCATATATACTTACTTTATAAGCTCTTATATATGTTTTTATTATCTTAACGATTTTATCATTTATCTCATGTTGTATTACACATTTTTCTGTTGATATTACATCATGAGTCTTCTTTTTATAAAAACCAATAATTGGAACTCCATTGTTCTTTTGTATTGGAAATTGAGCTTTATTTCTATATCTATATGGATTCTCCATTCCTATAGTATCATGAACTTCTACATCCTCTAACTTTCCTATTCTTGTAAGTACTTGCTCAACTTCATTCGTTTTCATTTCAAGTTGCTTATTATAATCTAAATCTTGTATCTGACACCCTCCACAATCTCTAAGATTGTCACTACATACTCTTTTCACTCTGAATGGAGACTTTTCTATTATCTCAACAATATCTCCTACAGCATAATTTTTCTTTACTTTATTAATCCTAACTTTAACTTTATCTTGTATTAATCCGCCCTCTACAAAAACTGTAATACCATTGTACTTTCCTACTCCTACTCCGCCTTGCCCAATGTCTACTATATCTACAATATACACCTCGTTTTTCGAAAGCATAAATCACCCTCCAATCAATCTATTATATTTAAATCTTTACAAACTCTTTTCTTTAAATTTATATTAAAATATTGCTATTAATTAAACTATATTTTTTACTAAGCTACAATATTTTATTTTACCAAAAAAAAAGGAGCTTATAAAGCCCCTTGGTAAATAAATTTATTATTTTTCTTATAAAACTCTAGTTGAACCTCTATATACCACACCTCTTGATGCATCCACAGTTACAACTTCTCCATCTTTTACTAGATTTGTTATATTAGTTGCAGACACAATAACTGGTATATCTAAATTTATACCTACAATAGCTGTATGTGATGTCATTCCACCATTTTCAGTTACTACAGCTCCTGCTTTCTCTATATAATTGTTCATTTCAGCGTCAGTAGCAGTAGAAACCAGTATGTCTCCTTCATTAAAGTCTACACAAGTATCTCCATTCTTTATTACACGAACTTTACCTTCTACTGTTTGAGTACCTACACCTATACCTTGCACGATTTCTTCGCTTATTACATGAACCTTTATTAAGTTAGTAGTTCCGCTTACTCCTACTGGTACTCCAGCAGTTATAACTACCAATTCTCCATTATCTATATAATCTGCTTGTCTAGCTGCTTCAATCGCTTTTTCTATAACTTCATCTGTATTTCCTGCAACAGAAGATTTAATTGGGTAAACCCCCCATGTAAGAGCTAATTTATTCATAGTCTTTTCATTATTTGTAGTAGCTATTATTGGAGATTTTGGTCTAAACTTAGATACCATTCTGGCAGTGTATCCTGAAGAAGTAGATGTTATTATAGCTGATGCATTTAAATCCACTGCTGTTGTACAAGTTGCATGACTTATTGCATCTGTTACTGTAACATTATTAGTACCATGTTCCTTTAATAATCTGTCATAGTCTAAAGTCTCTTCTGTTCTTTTTGCTATTGTAGCCATCATTTTTACTGCCTCTACAGGATATTTTCCAGCAGCAGTTTCTCCAGATAACATTATCGCATCTGTTCCATCATATATAGCATTGGCAACATCTGTAACTTCTGCTCTTGTCGGTCTTGGATTTCTTATCATAGAATCAAGCATTTGAGTAGCAGTTACAACTGGCTTTGCTAATTCATTACATTTTTTTATCATCATTTTTTGAACTATTGGCATCTCTTCAGTTGGTATCTCAACACCTAAGTCACCTCTAGCTACCATTATACCATCAGAAACTTTTAATATTTCGTCTAGGTTCTCTACACCTTCTTGGTTTTCTATTTTAGATATTATTTGTATATCAGTTGCATTATTGTTCTCTAATACTTCTCTTATTGCTAGTACATCAGATGCCTTTCTTACAAAAGAAGCAGCTATATAATCTATTCCTTGACTTATTCCAAACTCTATATCGCTTATATCTTTAGGAGTTATTGCTGGTAAATTTATTTTAACACCAGGTACATTTACTCCTTTGTGATTTTTGACTACTCCTGAATTTTCAACAATACAAACTATATCTTCTCCATTTATTTCTTTTACTCTTAGACCAACTAAACCATCATCTATTAGTATAGAATCTCCTGCTTTAACGTCTTCAGCAAGACCTTTATAACTTACTGTACACATTTCTTTAGTTCCTATAATATCTTTCATAGTTATAGTGAACTTTTGTCCTTCTTCTAAAAATACCTCTGGGTCTTCAAAATTACCTGTTCTAATTTCTGGACCTTTAGTGTCTAATAATATAGCAACTGGCTTATTTAATTTTTCTCTAACTTTCTTTGCCATATCTATTCTTTCCTTATGTTCTTCATGTGAACCATGAGAAAAGTTAAATCTACACACATTTAGACCATTTTGCATAAGTTGAGTTAAAACTTCCTCGCTTTGTGATGCTGGACCTAGTGTACAAACAATTTTTGTCTTCTTTACATTATTTAACATATTTGCTCCTCCTGAGATATTATTCCACAGATTTATTTTTAATACTAAAACTTATATAGATAATATTTTTGCCATCTCATAAGCTTCTTTATCAAATACTTTCTTTTGAGCTAAAGCCTCGCTTATTTCTAAGTCAATTATTTTGTTTTCTTTTATTCCTACAACTCTTGCTGATTTTCCATCTAATAATAATTCTACTGCTCTTACTCCAAGTCTGCTTGCTAGTATTCTATCAGATACAGTTGGGCTTCCTCCTCTTTGGACATGACCCAATACAGTTACTCTTAAATCTGCTCCTGACTCTTTTTTCAGTTCCTTTTCTAAATCGCTGGCGCTTCCGACTCCTTCTGCTAAAACGATTATACTATGTCTCTTACCTCTTTTTTGAGTAGTCTTTAATCTTAGAGCAACCTCATCTACTGTAATATCTACTTCTGGTACTATTATAGTTTCCGCTCCTCCTGCAAGACCTGCATATAAAGCCAAATCTCCACAGTGTCTTCCCATAACTTCTACTATATTAACTCTTTCATGAGATGATGATGTATCTCTTATCTTACCTATAGCATCTATAATAGTATTCATTGCAGTATCAAATCCTATAGTATAATCTGTATATGCTAAATCATTATCTATAGTTCCTGGTATACCTATAGCTGGGAATCCTAAGTCACTAAGTTTTTGAGCTCCTGCAAATGAACCATCCCCACCAATTACAACTAAGCAATCGATTTTATATTTCTTAAGAATTTTTACTGCTTTTAATCGACCTTCTTCTGTTTTAAATTCTTCACATCTAGAAGATTTTAATATAGTTCCTCCTCTGTGTATAATATCTCCAACAGAAGATAGGTTCATTTCAGTTAAATCTTCTTCTAGTAATCCCTTATATCCTCTATTGATTCCATATACTTTGCATCCATAATATATTGCTGATCTTACAACCGCTCTAATCGCAGCATTCATTCCTGGAGCATCTCCTCCACTTGTTAGTAATCCTATAGTTTTCATTTTTTACCTCCTTGGATTTTATGTCAATTTTTTATTATAATCGTTGTTATTGTATTCTAATGGACTTTTTTTGTCCCTATATCACTTTTCAATCCCATCAAGACTAAAAAAATTAAATGTCCTTAAATGTCCATTTTGTGATATTATATCACAAAACGGACAATATTTTTCATATTATTATAATATATTTAGATTTTTATATAAAAAATCAAGCTTTTATTTTTATGTTATCTTTAGGAAGTAACCTTTCTAAGTTATTTATAAATTCATCACATATACAAGTTAATGCTCCAGTCATTTTATATGCTTTACGTTCACCATTTATATTTTCATCCATAGGATATAAGTATATACTGTCATTGCCTGGATATTGTTTGGCTATTTCTACAATATTATTAGTTGTATCAGTATCAGACATACTATCTATTTTCAAATACAATTTTTTACCATTTTCTGCTTTAATATTCTCCACATTTCTAGTTCTTCCTGAATTGTGGCTTCTAGCTGTAAAGTCAGTATCATCATTTATATCTTTTATCTCTCTAGCTATAAGTTTTGCATTTTCGCCTTCTTTTATACTTAATGTTCCTTTTACATAGATTATATTATCTTCATTTAAAATGACATTGTATTTTTGTAATAGTTGAGGGAAAACTACTATTTCTATAGCACCATACAAATCTTCTAATTCAATAAATGCCATAATTTCATTTCGCTTTGTAGTTTTTATAGTTTTAGTTACAATCATTCCACCCATTATAACATCTGTTTCATTCATTTGTAGGTATGATTCTTCTTCCTCTTTTAATGAATTCAATTTTCCATTATCCATAGACGTTTTTTCTTGCAATTCTTTTTCAAATTGTGATAAAGGATGTCCACTTACATACATTCCCAAGACTTCTTTTTCAAGGTTAAGTCTCTCTCTTTCTTCATACTCTTGCCTTTTAGGCAAACTATATATTTGTTGAAAATCACTATCTTCTTCATTGTCTCCAAAAGCATCAAATAGAGAAATTTGACCTTGGACATTTTTCTTTCTATCCATAGAGACACTTTCTAATAAACTTTCATAACCAGCCATTAGACTAGCCCTATTTTCACTTATATTATCAAAAGCTCCACATTTTATTAGACTTTCTATTACTCTCTTATTTGTATCTTTTTGGTCTAATCTTTTGACTAAATCTACTAAATCTACAAATAATCCATTAGATTCTCTTTCATCAATTATATTGTTTATTATATTTACACCAACATTTTTTACAGCTGCTAGACCAAATCTTATATGGTCTCCTTCAACTGAAAATTTTGAAAAACTCTTATTTATATCTGGAGGCAATACATCTATTTCCAGTGCTTTACATTCTCTTATATATTCAACTACCTTATCAGTGTTTCCCATTACACTAGTTATCAATGCTGCCATAAACTCAACCGGATAGTATGTTTTTAGATAAGCTGTCTCATATGCTAATACTCCATATGCAGCTGCATGTGATTTATTAAATGCATAACGAGCAAAGTCTATCATGTCATCAAATATTTTATTAGCTATTTCCTCTTCTACACCATTTCTAATACAACCTGCAATTTCTAAGTTACCATCTTCATCAAACTTACCATGAATAAAATACTGTCTTTCTTCTTCCATTACATCCATCTTTTTCTTACTCATGGCTCTTCTAACCAAGTCACTTCGTCCATAACTATATCCACCTAAATCTCTAACAACCTGCATAACCTGTTCTTGATATACCAAACAACCATATGTTACTTCCATTATAGGCTTTAATTTCTCATGTAGGTATGTTACATCTTTTGGGTTACTTTTATTTTTTATATATGCAGGTATGGAGTCCATTGGTCCTGGTCTAAATAAGGATATTCCCGCTACTATGTCTTCAAAATTGTCTGGTCTCAGTTGTTTCATAAAACTTCTCATCCCAGCACTCTCCAATTGAAATACCCCTAACGTATTTCCAGATGAAAGCATCTCATATACCTTTGGGTCATCATAATCCATCTTTGAAAAATCTATTTTTTCTGTATAGTTTTTTATGACTCTATTCTTTTCTATTAAATCAAGTGTATCTCTTATAACTGTAAGAGTTCTTAGCCCTAGAAAGTCCATCTTTAAAAGCCCAAGTTCTTCAAGTGTTGTCATAGTAAATTGCGTTGTGATTGCATCTTGATGCTTGTATAAAGGTACATACTCATCTACAGGATTTTTTGATATAACTACTCCTGCTGCATGAGTAGAAGCATGTCTTAGCATACCTTCTATCTGTTTTGATATATTTATTATCTCTTTTGTTTCTGGGTCTTGGTCATACAATTCTTTAAGATTAGGATTTGTATCCAAAGCCTTATCTATTGTCATTCCCAAAGCAAACGGGATTTCCTTGGCTACCTTGTCAACTTTATTGTAACCTATATCCAATACTCTTCCAACATCCCTTATTGCAGCTTTTGCACCCATTGTTCCAAAAGTTATTATCTGTGCAACATGGTCATCACCATATTTTCTCTTAACATAATCTATAACTTCTTCTCTTCTCTCATAACAAAAATATGACGATAGGTAATCCTTTGAAGTTATCTCC
>NZ_JAGWCX010000105.1:0-7279 GCF_020657775.1 Clostridioides sp. ZZV14-6345
ATTTACTTAAAAAACGTAAAAAACCACTCAAAGGGCAACTAAGAGTGGTTGGGAACTTGATTTTAAAATAAAGTTCCATAAGTTCAAATAAGTATTAAATTACGAACTCCACTCTAGTTTCAAATAGATTGTAGTTCTTCTTGCTTTTATTATACCACAAATTAGAAAAAATATTGTTTATAGTCAATAAAAAAGTGAAAATTTTTATAAAAAAATAATAAAAACTTGATTATGAAACTATTAATTTATAAAATATCTATAAATGAGTAGATATTTTTTACTCAAATTTCATTGTTTAAATAAAATAGAGGAAAGCACTTACGAATGAGTAGGTGTTTTTTTATACAAAAAATCAAAGGAAGTGAATTTATGGTAAGAAAACTGCGGTGTAATGTTAAAAAATACTTTAGAAAGGAAGTGATAACTTGGTAATAGATATTTATCTAAAAA
Source organism: Clostridioides sp. ZZV14-6345 (assembly GCF_020657775.1). Classification (NCBI taxonomy): domain Bacteria; kingdom Bacillati; phylum Bacillota; class Clostridia; order Peptostreptococcales; family Peptostreptococcaceae; genus Clostridioides; species Clostridioides sp. ZZV14-6345. The sequence continues at coordinate 451 of NZ_JAGWCX010000105.1, forward strand.
ATGAAAAAGAAAAAAGGTTTGAAACTGTAGATATAGTAAACTTAGGCGAATTTGACATTAAAAAAGAAGGGGAGAAGATAAGAGAAATATCATTTAAAACATTTCTACCTTTTCAATTTGATGCTTCTTATTGTAGATATAGCGAGTTAAAAAATCCGATTGAAATAGTTGCAATGCTTGAAAAATGGGTAGACCAAGCCGAACCTCTAAGACTTATTATAACTGGTTTTGGCTACAATGGATTAGTTACAATATCTAGTTTTAGCAATACTCAAACAGCAGGAAGAGAAGAAGATAGGGACATTGAGATAACATTTAGAACTTACAGAGAACTGAAGATAGAGACATTAAAAAAAGAGACTAAGAGTAATGCTAAAACAGACTTAAAAGATAATAGACCTAATACTCAAACTAAATCTAAAATATATACTGTTAAAGCAAGTGATACATTATATAAGATAGCTAAAAATCTTTTAGGTAAGGGTTCAAGGTGGAAAGAGATTTACAATATACCCGAAAATAAAAAAGTCATTGGTAAAAATCCTAATGTGATTAAAAAAGGGCAAAAGTTGGTGATACCTTCTAAATGAAAATAATACTAAATGGAAAATATGATATTGCAAATTTTAATGAGGGAATAACTCTTTCAGAAGCTATAGACGGAGTTGCATATAAGATGGATGTATCTTTAATAGAACCTAAACAACTTAAAGATATAAATATTAAAAAAGGTGATAAAATAGTTCTAATTGATATAGCATATGAGAGTAAAAAAGAAGAAACAATCTTTGATGGAGTCATATGGGAAACTAGAAGAAGTGAAAAGAGTAAGAAACTGACATTGTCTTGCAGAGAAAGAACAGTCTATATGGAAGAATCAGAAGAACAATATAGTTTTAAAGAAAATACAGCAACACAGAGAATTGAATATTACTGTAAGCAATGGAATATACCTTACTACAATCTAGCCAACACAGAGAAGAAGCTTGCTAAAGTAATACATAAGACTAATATACTAGATATGATTAAAAAAGACCTAAAAGAAACTGCAAGTAAGGGTGGAGACTTATTTAGGGTAAGGATGGATAATAAGTTAAAATTATTTAAGCTTGGTACTAATGCAAATGTATATAAATTAGATAGTATATTAGAAGATGCTAACTTTACAAGTAGTTTTAATGATGCAGTAACAAGTGTAAAAGTGCTAGGTAAGAGTAAAGATGAAAATACAAAAGCATCTGTTATTGGAACATATAAGAAGGACTCAGATAAGTATGGAACACTACAAAAAATTAAACAAGATGAAAAGATAAAAAATGCTAAAGAAGCTAAGAAAGCAGCAGAAGCAATGTTCAATAGCGGAGAGGAAACAATAAGTGTAGATTGTGCAGTAGATATAAATAGAATAAGAGCAGGTGACAAGGTAAGTTTAAAAAGTAAAGAATATTATGTTATAGATGTTACTCATACATTAGATTCTACCCCAAAAATGAAATTAAATGTTGGTACACTAGAATATATAAGGAGGAAGTTTTATACAAATGACTGATGCTAGGTTTAATAGAGTTGCTAGAATATTGAAAGAAAAAATGAATAAAAGTGTAGCAAATGGCACTTTTGGAATGGGTTGTGAACTTGCAGAAATAACATCAAATGGGCTTAAAGTTAGTGGCTATAAAGATGAAATACAGGATTATCTAGTATTAGAGAATCTTATGTTAAAAGAGGACTATTTTACTTTTTCAGATGAAGCTTCAAGTGGAGAATATAAGCATAAACATAAAATAGAAACTCCAAAAGAATTAAAGCCATTGGCTATAGGAGATAAGGTGTTAGTAGCTATTATGGGAGCTGAATTTGTAGTAATTGGGAGGGTTGCAAATGCCAAACCTATTTCCTCAAAATGAAACTTTTGAAACTGTAGAATTAAAAAATAATAATGAGAATGAACTGGACCTAAAGGGTTCTTTTTTATTTGACTTTATAAAAGGTGAATTTGTCAAAAATGCAGATGGAACATTAAAAAAATGTGATAAAGTCCAAGCATATAAACAATGGTGTCAAAAGGCTATATTAACACCTAGGTACAAAAGGTCAGCTTATTCTAGTGTATATGGAAGTGAAATAAAAGACTTAATTGCTACTAACTTATCTCAAAGTGCAAAAGAGCTTGAAATAACTAGATTAATAAAAGAAACTATTTTAGTTCATCCATATACAAAAGAAGTTAGTAATTTTATATTTGTTTGGCTTGAAAATAGTAGGCTTGTTAGTTATGAATTTGATGTACTAACAATAGATGATGAAAATATAGTAATTGATGGCAATATAAAAAGGTAGGTGATTATTACATGGAAAGAGAGCTACCTATACCAGTATTTTTAACCGAAGATGAAGAAACTGTTCATCAAAGGATGTTAAGTAACTTCCAAGATATTTCTACATTAGAAGGTGACTTTATCTATGATGCAACAAGACCTACAGCAGAGCAGATAGCTGAATTAAAACAACTAGGATTACAAAATAATTTAAAGATAGCATTTCCTCAAACTAGCTATGGAACTTATTTAGAATGGTTAGGAGAATGCAAGGGAGTATTTAAAAATCAACCAACTAAGGCTACTGGAGTTATTACATTTACAGGTATGCAAGGAACTATCATTACAAAAGGAACTATTGTTACAACTATAGCTACAGATGAAAAACAGAGTATAGAATTTGAGCTTCTTGAAACTAAAAATATAGGAGAAAATGAAACAGTAGATATTAAAGCAGAATGTAGAGTTGCAGGAACTATAGGGAATGTGTCTGAAGGTAGTGTATCCGTTTTACTAGGTTCTATTAGTGGTGTTAAATCTGTTACTAATAAAGAAAGCTTTAAGGGTGGAACAGATATAGAAGATGAAGAACATTTTAGAGAAAGAGTTCTTGTAGCAGAACAAGAAGATAAACTTAGTGGAGCCAGTTCGGATTATATAAGATGGGCTAAAGAAGTCGATGGAGTTGGATATGCTTATGTAGTTCCCGAATGGAATGGAGCAGGGACAGTAAAAGTATTAATACTAGATAAAAATAGAAAAGCAGCAACACAAGAATTAATAGATAAGGTTCAAGAATATATATATCCAAATGTGAAAGAGGGTCAAAATCGAGATGGAAAAGCTCCTATAGGTGCTATTGTAACTATAGCTACTCCACAAACATTACTAATTAATGTAAAAGCTAGTTTTGTGTTTGCAAATGGATTTAGTCAAGAAACTGTGCTAAATATCTTAAAAAATAAAATAGACAAATATCTTGATAAAATAGATATTGGAGGTACTGTTTCTTATAATGCAATTTATTCGCTAACAGGTTCTATGATGCTTGCAGATGAAGGAATACAAGATTTTTCTAACTTGACAATAAATGATGGAACAACAAATATTATTTTAAATGACCAAGTTGTTGGAATAGGTGAGATAATCAATGAGGTGATAGCGTGATAACTTCTAAAAAGGGTAGAGAAATGCTTCTAACATTATCTCCTATCTATGAACAATCTTTAGTTATGAACTCTATATATGAAGCTATAGGAAGCGAATTTGATAATCTAGAATTATTAAATAAAGAAATAGAATTGCAATTATTTCCTCAAACTGCAACATGGGGTTTAAACTTTTGGGAAAATAGAGTAGGATTGATTACTAATTTAGATGAAGATATGGAAACTAGAAGAAGAAAAGTCATTGCTAAACTTCAAAGTAAATATATCATGACACCTAAAAGGATGTCTATGATACTTCAATCTTATACAGGTGCAGATATAAAAATAAATGAAAACATAGCTCCATACACTTTTGGTGTTGAATTAACCAGTACTCAAGGTTTTCCTAGAAGCTTAGAAGATTTATATAAAAGAGTAAATGTTATAAAACCTTCTCATTTATCTGTAAGCTATAAGTTAGTATCTCTATTAAAAAGTAGAACTTATTTTGCACAAACAACAATTATGAGCGAAGAAATAACAGTATATCCTTATACAAGTAAAGAAGTAAAAGCAAGTGTTAAAGCCAAGTTTGCACTAGCTCATAACATGAGTTCAGAAACATTAACAGTATATCCAAAAGGAGGTGGTATAAATGGCTGATGAACAATTTTACACAATACTAACAAATATAGGTAAAGCTAAGATTGCCAATGCAGGAATGTTAGGTAAGCCAGTAGTATTAGAAAAGATTCAAGCAGGTGATGGTGGAGGAAATTATTATAATCTAACAGAAGACCAAACAACATTAAAAAATAAAGTTTGGGAAGGTAATATAAACGCTTTTGATAATGATGAGAATAATCCTAACTGGATTATTGCAACAGCATGTATTCCTGGTTCGATAGGTGGATTCACAGTTAGAGAAATGGCTCTTATAGATAATGAAGGAGATATGATTGCAATTTGCAAAAGCCCCGAAACTTACAAGCCAAAGATTGGCAATGGAGCCATGAAAGACTTATACTTAAAATTTATCATAGAAGTATCTAATGTGGAGAAAGTGACATTAGTTGTTGACCCAACTGCAATATTTTTAACTAAAAAAGATGAAGAAAAAATAAAAACAAGTATAACTAATTTAGATAAAAAGATAACTGATAATAATACAGCAACAAATAAGAAAATAGATGATGCTAAAAAAGAATTAGGGGATAAAATAGGAGATACAACACAACTTACTACAACAGATAAAACTAGTCTTGTTGGTGCAATAAATGAGGTAAAAACTAGTGTAGATAGTATAGAAACAACAGCAGATAAAACAAGTTATGATAATACAGTAAGTAAACTAAATTCTACCAATGTCCAAGGGGCAATAGATGAGTTATGTACTAGTGTAAATACTGCTAGAGTTAGTTTAATAAATAGTTTAAAAGATATGCTACCTATATAAAAAAAGAGAGGAAGTGATATGTATGAGTGTACATTTTCCAAGATTATATGTGCCTTCACTTATAACAGTACAAAAACCTGCTACTAAAATTACTATAAAACCTTGGAATTATTGCGATAAAAAAAATGCTGCCGATTCCAACGGTGCATACGATATGATGAGTTGCACATTACCAGATGGTACTTCTGTTGGGTGGGATAAAAGCGGAAGCTTTGATGCTTATCCAGGTAATCGTTATAAATTAACATATAGCTATTTTTTTTCACCACAAAATTCAAGTGAATGGACTAGATATACAGAAGACTGTTACTTTGATTGCCAATATAAATCCACAACACCAAGCATAAGTGGAACAGATGGCTCGCTTGGTTCTAAGAGTAGAGGGTTTGGTATAGATTATACAATAACAAATGAAGATAGTTACACATACACAGTAAAAGCATATTTAAATGATGTTTTGTTTGATACGAAGCAAGCGGTAAAAGATACTCAATATACTATAAATGTGCCTGACTCCCTTGTCTTGTCACTTCAATTAAACTCTACTAATAAGATTAAAATAGAAGTTACAGGTGGCTATGGGGTATCTGCTATTTATAGAAATTATACATTTACAAAATCTAATAATGCACCAAGCATAAGGGGGACAAATGAAAATATAGGGAATAAAAGTAAGGGATTTACTTTAAAGTACACAGTAAATGACTTAGATTACAGAGATACAGTAAATGTTGTTACTAAACTTAATTCTACTATTTTAGAAAATATCACAAATATAGAGAAAAATAGAGAAAAGGAAATTACGTTAACAGATGAAAGAGTATTAGCTCTTCCAATTGGTTCTAATAATACAATAAGTATTATTGCTACAGATAATAACGGAGCTAGTACAACAAGAACATATACATTTACTAGGAGTAATAATTTACCTCAAATAACAGTAAATGAATTTAATAGTACACAAGTAAAATTCATAGTATCAGATTTAGACAATAATTTAAATAAGATAGAGGTATTTCTAGATGATACTTTAAAAGAAACAATAACAACAGATTTAACAGTAGAGAAAACAATTAACTACACATTAGAAGATAACGCAATACACACAATTAAGATAAAAGTAACAGATGCGAATGGAGTAAATGAAAAATTAGTAAGTGTATCAAACGGAGTTCAACCACCACAAGATGATGATTCACTCAAGGATATAGCAAATACTGTATCAATAATAAAAGATAGTTTTTTAAATGGGAAAACACATATTATTAATAAATTAGCATTAAAAAATATAAATGCTACATTAAATAACACATTAGTAGAAATAGGAGAAATGATAGGTATAGCATTTAGTTCAGCAGATGCTAGCGTTGAGGAGTTACAAAATAAGATAACAGAATTGACCAATCAACTTAGTCAAAGAAAAAAGTGGGCTAAGGGTACTTATACCTTTACTCAAAATGATTATGAAAACTTTTATATTAATTTGGAAAGTGGAATAAAAACTCTTGAGGTGAGGTTTAATTTAGATTTTATTCCTCGCTTGATTGTTGTTGAAAATTTTACACTTAAAAATAAAACTCGGTCTAAATATGTTAGATACCCTAAAATCGCTAGTGACAATATTGTTGGTGTTGTAGGTAGGTATTTTGAAGGGAATTATGAATATTTTGGTTCTTCAACACTTATTAAAAGCTATTCCAATACTTCTTTTGTGCTAAGTGTAGCACATACTGGTAGGCTTAGCGGAGAAAACGAATATGTGTGTGTTGTTGGAGAAAGTTTTACATGGTATGCTTATGAATAATACGAAAGGTGGTAATTAAAAATGGAAAGAGGAAATAGAATAATTTACAATCAAGACGGAAAAATATTACTCCAAACAGGAGAAGCAACAGGTAATGTTTTAG
>NZ_JAGWCX010000106.1:0-7011 GCF_020657775.1 Clostridioides sp. ZZV14-6345
AAGAATACACACTTTATTTTAAAGACCCAGACTAGACTATGAACAATGCTAATGGATAGAAGATAAAAAAACAATTGTTTTGTATATATGATGCATAAATATACTTATATATTCATATTTACAAAACAATTGAAATCTATATTATTTTATGATTTTAAATTTAGAGGGAATTTTAACTTCTGACTTATCTTTTATTTTAGAAGCTTGTTCCTTAACTTTATTTAATAATTCAGATTCATCTACAACTAATACTTTTCTTTCCTTCATCAACCACTTACCATCACAAATAGTAGAGTCTACGTTTTCACTAGTCATAGAATAAACTATGTTTCCAATTGGATTATGCATTGGTAAACAATGAATTGTATCTGGATTTAGAATAATCATATCAGCTTTTTTTCCTACTTCAAGACTACCAATTTCTTTTTCTAATAAAGCACATTTTGCTCCATTTACAGTAGCCATTTCTAATACTTCTTCTGCTGGAACAACTGTTGGATTTAAAGTTCTACCTTTATGTATTAATGAAGTCAAATACATATCCCTCATAAGGTCCATTCTATTATTTGAAGGTGCTCCATCAGTACCAATTGAAACAGGTATTCCTTTTTCTAACATTTCAGGAATTGAGGCAAATCCTAGGACCACTTTCATGGCTGCACCTGGATTATGAGAAACTTTAACATCGTGTAATCTAAATAAATCAATTTCTTTATGAGTAAGCCAAACTGTGTGAGCAGCTAAAAGATTTGGTCCTAATACACCTAGTTTATCAAGATATTCAACTGTTCCAACTCCATTGTTTTGTTTTACAAATGAAATTTCATCAGCTATTTCAGCAATATGCATATGTATACCTGTATTGTATTTATCAGCTAACTGTTTAGTCCTAACAAGTAATTCTTCAGTTGTATTAAAAATAGTTCTTAATGCAAACCATATTTTAATTCTTTCATTAGATGTATTATTAAACTTATGGAATAAGTCTAATTGAGCATTGATTTCCTCATCAGTAGTTTTTTGCCATGCTTCAGGAAGACCATCTCCTGTATCCATAACTGATTTAGCTAAACATGCTCTAAGTCCAGTTTTGTCAACAGCTTCAACCATGGCATCTACATATTGACCACCAGATTCTAAAAACGTAGTGACACCAGATTTTATTAATTCAATACAGCATGCAGTAGATGAAATCAATGAATCTTCATAGTTGAAGCTACTTTCATATGGCCAGATTCTTTCTCTAAGCCAAGTTAAAAGTACAACATCATCTGCAAGACCACGTCCTAACTGTTGAGATAAGTGAACGTGTGTATTGACTAAGCCTGGCATTAGTATTTTTCCTTTAGCATCGTATATTTCAGTATCTTTATCTGCAATATTAATATCAAACTTACCAACTTTTTTTATAATATTATTTTCAATAAGTATACTTCCAGTTTCATACACTTCTCTATCTGCATTCATAGTAATTAGATATGCATTTTTTATAAGTAATTGTGACATAAATACAACCTCTTTTCTATATATTTTTATATCTATGTATTATGATAATAAATTTTCTATACAAAGTTAATAGCAAAATCAATTTATACATAAATTGATTTTGCTATTTATAAATTTAAACTAAATAAGATTTTATTCTATATAATTTAAAATATTAACTTAGAACTAAGTTTACAACTGCAAGTAAGCCTATAATCCAAAGTGTAATACTGATTTTATCAGTTTCTTTAGCTACAACATGCATTATTATATATGAAATAAATCCAAAGCATAAACCAATACTTATACTATAAGTTAAAGGCATCAACAAAACTGTAACAAAAGCAGGTACTGCTATTTTGCTATCAGCAAAATCAATCTGTTTTATACTTTCAAACATAAATACACCAACCATTACAAGTGCAGGTGCTGCAGCGTAAGTAGGAACTATACCAAGTAATGGTGTAAATATAAGTGTAGTTAAGAATAATGCTGCTGTTACTATTGAAGCAAGTCCAGTTCTTGCACCTGCTGCGATACCAGAAGCAGATTCTCCAAATGTTGTAACAGTACTAGTTCCTAAGAATGAACCTATTAAAGTAGAAGAAACATCTGCATACAACATTTTTCCTAAATCTTTTATTTCACCATTCTCATCTTCAAGACCCATTTGTTTACAACAAGTAATAAGAAATGCTAATGAATCAAACATGTCTATAAACATGAAAGAGAATATAGGTCCAATTAATGAGAATTTCAATGCACCTACAATATCTAATTTAAAAGCAACTGGTGCTATACTAGGTGGTGTTGAGATTATCGCTGTTGGTAACTCTACAAATCCAAATATAATAGATATTATTGTTGCAACTACTATGCTTATTAATATTCCACCTTTAACTTTTTTATATTCTAGTATTGCCATTAAGATAAGAGCAAAAAGAGCTATTAAAACTGTTGGTGTAAAATCTGCAAGTGAAACTATAGTATCTGGATTTGCTATTATAACACCCATATTCTTTAAACCAACAAAAGCAAGGAAAAGTCCTATACCTGCTGAAGATGCTACTGCCAACTCTCTAGGAATTGCATCTGCAATTGTCTTTCGAAGACCTGTTACTGCGAGTGTGAAGAATACACATCCAGATAAAAAGACTACTCCAAGACCTGTTTGCCATGGAATTCCTGCTCCTATAACCAAAGAGTATGTGAAAAATGCATTTAATCCCATACCAGGAGCTAGAGCAAATGGTGCATTTCCTAAAAGCGCAAATATAAGTGTACCAATGGCTGTAGCTAGTATAGTAACTGTTATAAGTGCCGCTTTATCCATTCCAGCTTCAGATAATATTGCTGGATTTACAAAAACTATGTATGCCATTGTTAGGAATGTAGTAACTCCACCTATAACTTCTGTTTTAAGGTTAGAGCCACGTTCGCTAAATTTAAACATTTTGTCTAAAAAGCTTATTGATGAATTATTTCCATCTGGTTGTACATTATTAGTGTTTGGTACCATTTTTACCTCCAAAAAACTTTAAGATATAAACAAAAAAATATATATTCATATAGATAGAATAGAATATATATTCAAAGTTGACATTCTATTCATAGAAAACCCATTTACGGTGGATTTGTAGAAACTACTAGACCATATTACTAATATTATATGAACATTTTCTATTTGTTTTTCTGTTGTATTATATCGCAATATTGTATTATTTACAATAAATTTAATAAAATTATTCGTTTTTTTGTCGATTTTATAAAAATTTAAGGTTATTTATTATCAAAAATTATTATTTTCAATAATAAAATACCTATAGGTATGATGTTTATTATATTCATATGTTTTATAATATTAATGGAAGTTTATTATAAATAAGTTTGTGATATAATTATAAAAGTACTGAATACAAGAATGTTTCGTAAAAACTTTTTAATATATCAAATATATATATTAAGTTAATATATTAAAAAAAATAATGTTAAAAAGAATATAATTTATAGTGGAGGGGAAAATGACTAAGATTATTAAAGTACAAAAACCTAAATTTACAGGAGAGTTAGAAACTATTGAAAATCTTGAAGACATGCTTGAAGATATATTTAATGATGAAAAAATATTTAATAAAATTATAGAAAATGAAGTTATAAGTGATTTAGATTCTGTAAGAGTTAGTTTTGATTCTTGTATATTTAGGAATGTATCCTTTGAGAATTGCAATTTAAAAAAAATTGATTTACTGGATGTGGTATTTGAAAACTGTAATTTATCAAATACATTTTTTGATGGAGGAAGTGCATATAGAGTTGAATTTAAAAACAGTAAATTGATAGGAGCTAGATTTGATGATTGTATACTTAAAAACGTTTTGTTCAAGGATGTTTTAGGTAAGTATTCTAACTTTTCGTTCTCTAAATTTAAGGTAGTCTCTATTTTGGATTCGAATTTTGAAAATTCTATATTTCAAGAAGTAAAGAGTGAAAGTTTGGTATTTGAGTATACAAACTTAAAGAAAGCAAACTTTAATGGAACTAAACTTTCTGGAGTAGATTTTACTACTAATAATATTGAGGGAATTGAAGTTGGGATAAATGATGTTAGAGGAGCAATTTTTGATGTGTCACAAGCAATTGATTTAACGAAATTGATGGGAATTATCATAAAATGAAAAAAATATTCACGAAATGAATTGGGAAAACGTTAACAATGTGTGGAATTTTACCAGATTGACATTTTTATGAAAATAAAGTAAGATTATCTTAATATTCAAAATATTTTCAAAGGGGGTAATTTAGTGTGAGTAAGCAGATGAGAGATATTTTTATAGTTGGTTTTGCTTTATTTTCTATGTTCTTTGGCGCAGGAAATCTTATGTTCCCTCCATTTTTAGGAATGGAATCCGGTAAAGACTGGTTAATTCCTCTTATTGGATTTGTTGTTGCAGATGCAGGTATAGCAATGCTTGTTATTATAGCAACTGCAAGATGTAAGGGAAGCATGGATGATGTACTTAGGAGAGCTGGTAAAGGGTTAGCAAGAGTAATGAGTGTAGCTGCTCTAGCATGTTTAGCACTTCTTGTTATACCAAGAACTTGTGCAACAACATATGAAGTGGGTATTATACCTATATTTGGAGACCGTGGATCAGTAGCTAAAGCTATATTTTCAGTAATCTTCTTTGGGCTAACTTTAGCATTTACTATTAGGTCTTCTAAGGTTATAGACATAATAGGTAAGTATTTAACTCCAGCGTTATTATTAGTATTATTTGTTTTAATAGTAAAAGGTATAATTTCTCCAGTAGGACCTATGAGTCCTGAGCATATGATAGATAGAAATCTATTTGGTGAAGGTATATCACAAGGTTATCAGACAATGGATGCTCTGGGTGCAGCATCTATGGCTACTATAATGTTGATGTCTATAGTGAGTAAAGGATATACATCAGATAAAGACCAAATAGGAATGACTATTAAAGCAGGTTTTGTAGCTTGTGTATTTCTAGCATTAGTATATGGTGGTCTTACTTACTTAGGTGCAACAGTTTCAACAGTATATGATACTAGCATGCCTCAAGCCTCTTTGTTGGTTGAAATAACTAGTATATTGTTATATGGTCAAGTAGGAAAGATAATTTTAGGTGTAATTGTAGCACTTGCTTGTCTGACTACTTCTACAGGTTTAACAGCATCAATATCAACTTATTTTGAAGGAATAAGTAAGGTAACTTACAAACAACTGGTTATAGGTATATGTGTAGCTAGTATGCTTATATCAAACTTGGGTGTTGATTCCATAATAGCTATATCAGTTCCAATCTTACAAACTATATATCCTGTTTTATTAGCAATAGTTATTATGGAATTGGCTAGTAAAAATATAAAGAATGATAACGCATTTAAAGGTGCAGCATATGTTACATTAGTGGTTAGTCTATTATCAGCTGTAAACGGGATGACAGGAGCTGTTCCATTTATACAAAGCTTACCACTTGCAGGTTTGGGTTTTAACTGGATAATACCAGCTATATTGGGTGGAATAGTTGGTAACTTTATAAAAAGCAACAAACAAGTAGCATAATAATTTGTAATTAATTTAATTTTATAATATATAATTTTTTAGTACTATGGGTAGGTTTAATCAAAACCTAATCTACCCATAGTACTTTTTAGATTGGATTAGAATAGTATGTATATAATTTTTTATAATATAATTTTTCTTTGAAGTATGATAAAATTAGTAATAGTGATAAGAAAGTATAAATTTAGGAGGTTTTAATTAATGCTTAGAAAAATAACAGCATTTATGCTATCCATATGTTTAATTATTGGACTTACAGGTTGTAGCTTACTTGTAGGTAAGAAAGATAAAGAGAAAATTATAGATGATTTTAAAGTTGCAGTGGTAACTCAACCATTATCTGAAAATAAAGTACAATACAATATGGTAGAAGGTATGGCAAAAGAATATGAGGAAGAGAATAAAATTGATAAAGACAAAGATGGCCAAACTAAAGTTAAACAAACTATAAAGCATGTTGTACTGCCAGAAAATTTTACTTCTAATATAGATAGCGCTATTAATAAAATAGTAAAGTTGGCTGATGATGAAGAAGTTCAGGCTATTGTAGTTTCAACTGACCAGGCAGGGCTTTTACCTGCTTTACAAAAGGTAAAGGAAAAGCGTCCAGAAATAATAACTATTTCTGCCACTATGGGAGATGATAAAAACCAATTAAGCCAATTTGTTGATGTAAATCTAGGGGTTAATACAGAGGAAAGAGGAAAGGTATTAGCTGAACATTCAAAAGAAATGGGAGCAAAAGCTTTTATTCATTATGCTTCTACGGATGATTTGAGAGATGTTAATATATCCAAAAGATTAGAAATGATTAAAGAGACTTGCAAAAATATAGGATTGCAATTTGTACAAGTTAATACTCCAAATATAAATACTGAAGAAGACAAAAACAAAGTTAAGCAGTTTTTAAATGAAGATATTGAAAAACAAGTTAAAAAATTTGGAAAAGATATAAATATATTTGGTGTAAATGAGTATATGGATGAAGTTATATTGACTAAAGCTTTAGAATTAAAGTACATAGTTGTAGAGCAAAGTAATCCATCACCAATACAAACGTATCCTAGTGTTATGGGTCTAAAAATATCTGAAAAAGATGCTCAAAATTATGATAAAATAAACGATATGATAAGTGAAAAGGCTAAGGCTTTTGGTATGTCAAATAGACTTGGCGGATATCCTATGCCAATGGATGCTTTTATGCCATCATTAGCAATTTATCTTGCGTCTGAAATGGTAAAACAAGATTTAACACAAGAAGATGTGTGTGACCCAGACTATTTAGAGGCATTTACAGAATTAAAGTTTGGAATCGGTTCAGAATTTACACCTTTAACAGAGGTACTTTATAATTATCAATCAGTAATTTTAAGCCAATTAATTTATTAATATTAAAGAGGTGTCTCAAAAGGCTATCTTTACGCGGAATGAGTTCGATA
>NZ_JAGWCX010000107.1:0-6587 GCF_020657775.1 Clostridioides sp. ZZV14-6345
GTATTAATGCCTACAATTGGTGCTGTTATAGCCTCTATTATGATACTTAAAGCCACCTTTGCTTTTGGAAGTGCAATCAAGAGTTTAAGTCTTTTAGCTAATGTTTTTGGAACAGCTAAATTGGCTGCTCTTGGTTTGACAGCAATAATAGGAGCTGTAGTTATAGCTTTTGCAGGAATGACAGTCGCAATAAGCAATAACAAAATTGCTATAATGGATTTACAAACTAGGTTTGGTTCATTTGGCGAATATATTACTACAATAATGGAGAGCATTGGTGGAGTCATAAAACTTACATTAGGTAACTTGCTTATAATGTTAGGTGGAATTGGAAAAGGAATAGGCATATTGTTATCTGATAAGAGTTGGGATGAAAAAGCTTCATCATTAAAAAATTTGTTTGGTAAAACAACAGCAGAAATTAAAACAAATACAAAAGAAGCTTTATCGGATATAAATTCAGAAACTTCTAATGCAACAGCTCTATTAAAAAAGTCTACTTCAAAAGAGTTACAAGGTGTTACTAAAGCATTCTCGACAGCTTTTGAACAATCTAAAAATGTAACAGAAAGAAAATCTAGTGATATAGCTAGAGCATTAACAAATAGTCTAAAAGGATTAGATGAACAGTCAATAAGCATGATACGAGGATTGAATGATAATATGGCGATAATTCTATCTGGTGTGACAGCAGATATGAAACCAAGTGATAAAGTAAGTAAAATTACTAAAAATTTAGATGATGCTTTCAAAGCAGGTAAATTAAGTGCACAAGAATACAGAAGTAGCATACAAGAGACTTTAAATTTTATAAGCAAGTATAGTGCAGATTCTTCAAATAATTTAAAACAAGGCATGAGTGATGCTTTCAATGCCTTCAAGGAAGGGACAAATATAGGCGGATTAAAAGACGGAGTAACAGGAATGTTGAACTCTTTAAAAGCAACTGGTCCACAAGCTTTAGAAACCTTAAAAGGTTTAGGAGGAAAAGCAAGTGAGATTTTCAAAGGAGTGGATTTTAATTCTTCTATAGATGCACAAAAAACTAAAGTATTAAAGAATTTAAATAGTCTAGGATTGGAAGGAACACAAGCTATAGACACATTAAGAACTATTTTCTCACAGGCTTCTACTGCACTAGATACTACAAATTTAAAACAAGGTTTAAGTGATACATTTAATTCATTTAAAATCGGATTTAATCAAGATGGGATAAATGGAGCAATAAGCAATATGCTTGGTACTATAAACCAAATAGGGCCACAGATGCAAGAAGTTCTAGGGAAAATGGATGGAGATATGGGGCAAGTATTTGCTAATGTAGATTTTAGTACTCCAATAGAAACACAAACTAGTAAAGTTTTGGAAAACCTAAATAATCTAGGGATAGAAGGACCGCAGGCTCTAGAAACTATAAGAAGTATATTTGCTCAAGCTTCAAGTCAAATACAAGGTTCAGCTTCTCAAACTGCTCAACAAGCAAATCAACAGGTTGCAAATGCTCTAACACAAGAAAACCCAGCTGTGCAACAGGCAGGGCAACAATTAGGTACAGATTTGACAAATGGTGTAGTAAATGGAGTACAAGCAGGAGTACCAGTTGTACAGCAAAAAAGTAATGAACTTGCTACAGCAACACAAAACGGAGTAACAAATGCTGTAAATAGTGCAACTCCTCAAATAGATAATTCAAATCTTACAAGTGGCATAGATACAGCTTTTAACCAAGCTACTGCAACGGTTCAGCAAGGAGCGACTAATATGTACAATGGTGCTAAACAAAGTTTTGTGCAATTGGCACAAATAGGCAGAGAAGCTGGAAGTAGCTTGTATAATGGTGCAACAACTTCTTTTAATATGTTAGCATCAAATGTAAGGGTTGCGTGTAGTAGCATGTACAATGGAGCTAGAACATCTTTTACAAGCTTAAGTAGTTCAGCTATAAGTGCTATTTCTGCTATGTATAGTTCTGTAGTAAGCCAAGTTAGTGCCATGTCGAGTCAAATTATCAGCTATTGGAATAGTGTAAGAGCAACAGTTTCAGCACCGATAAGTGCATCTTTTAATGTCAAGACTACTCAAACAACAGTTAAAAGAACCGTAAATGAAAGTAGTGGTGGAATACTGGGTAATATACTAGACCGTTTTGCTGGTGGTGGAGTTGCAACAAGAACTTCTATCTGTGGAGAGGATGGAGCTGAAATGGTCATTCCTTTATCAAATACTAGAAGAAATCGAGCAATAGGCTTGTATGAACAAACAGGTAAAATGTTGGGATTAGGTTCAACTCCTTCTCAAAAAGTAGTAGGTAGCTCTAATGTTGTAAATAATGTTAGACAATTTACAAATATTTTGGATTCAAACGATAAAGAATATAAAGAATCTCAAACACAGAGTTTAGTTTCAAATAATGGAAATACAATAAATTTAGGCGGAATATCTATCAATGTTCAAAATAGTGGTAACAAAGAAGAAATGATACAAGAACTATTATCTCAAGTAGAAAGTGGAATAAGAGAAGCATTGCAAGATATTGGATAATGTCGAATTATTGTTAGAAAAATCCCCTTCATAGATGATATAATATTGTTAAAATATGTAAAGTTATGAGGGGGAAATTTTATGTGGCAGAAATTTAAAAGTCTAAATGCTTTCTTAAAAGTTATTATAGGTATTATAGCAATATGTTTCTTACCAATCACTTTAGCTGTTTTTTCAATTGAATTTTTAATAAAATCTATTGAAGCTAAAAATAAAGGCAAAATAGTCTTAGGATGTTTTTTAGCATTATTAACATTAAGTTGTGCTAGGACTGTTTATCTTACAAGAAGTTTAGATGATAAAAATTCTACTCAAGTTAATCAAGTTTCTAGCAATAAAGATAAAGAAGATGCTGAAAAAAAATCAGAAGAAGAAACAAAAAAACAAGAAGAAGAGAAAGTTCAAACAGAGCAACAAAAAAAAGATGAAGAGGCTATAAAATTAGCACAAGAAAAACAAAATAGTGAAAATGCTGAAAAACAAGTTCAAGCAGAACAAACTAAAAAAGATGAACTTGTGAAAAAGCTAGAAACATACGAAAGTATATATTTAATGATTCCTGCTAGTATAAAAGAAACATCAGAATCTAATAATGCTTTTGAGTTGCAAAAAACATTTTCAACAGGAAGAGATGTAGCTTCAAAATGTTGGCAAGAGTTAGGAGATTTAAAAGATAAATATAGCACTGAATCAACTGAATATAAAGCTATACAAAACTTGCAATTAGCATTTTTTGTGGTAAAAGATGCATGCAAAAATGGAATAAAATATTTAGATAAAAATGAGTATAAATATTATGAGAAATATGAGAAAAACTGTGGCGAGGCTGGTGCGTGGTATAGTGATTTCGTGGCGTTAAAAGGAAATCTCAACTAATATGTTAAGATAAAAAGAATTATACTTAAGAAGCTTTATTTTATGATATAATAAAAATATGTAAGTTTTGCAGTGAGCGATATTTGTAACAAAGTAGGAATTAACAGTTGAAATGTAAGGTGTTGAGAGTGTATGATAAGTGTTATCAATTGCACTACTGCCCGCTCACTGCAAATTTAAGAGAGCTGCATATGTGTGAGTATTAAAAATACTAAGTTTATTTTGGGATTTTATATTAACTATGTGGTATGTAAAGACAAGAAAAGCGCTATAGTCATGTTTCGACCCACCCGCAGATTTTATATTAACTATGTGGTATGTAAAGCCAGCCGAAGCAGCTTCTGCAATCAAAAAATATGGATTTTATATTAACTATGTGGTATGTAAAGAAAGCTTCTTTTATGCTATCTAAAGAATCTCCAAAAATTTTATATTAACTAAGTGGTATGTAAAGATAGCAACTGGTAGCAACATAGCACTTATACTTGTAGCATTTTATATTAACTAAGTGGAGAAAAACTAAATAAAAAAAAAGAAGCACTTACTTTTGGTAGGTGCTTTTATTTTGCTCAAAATATTTTAAATCAATAGACTAAGTTCTTATTTTTAGATAGAATTATATTTGAGTAAAGAATTTAATAGGGGAGAGTATATTATGTGGGGAAAATTTAAAAAATTAAGTTTGTTCAAGAAAATTTTAGTAATATTTTTAATATACCTTATTGTATTTACAGTATCAATGATGATTCATCAAGCGATACGAGATTCAAAAAATAGAAATGAAGTAGATGAAGGAAATATTACAAAAGAAAATATAATTAGTGAAAGAGAAAAAGAAGATATTTATAAACAAGAGATGCAGGCAAAAGTAGACTCTATTATACCAGAAGACTTAAAAGATAAAACAACATATTATGTTAACATATTAAACCCAACAAAAGGTGAGGGATATATAGTTAGTATTCAAGTGGAAAATTCTAGGTTTAATGATGAAAATGAGTGTAGAAACTTTACTAAAGAATTTGTAAACAATATAAAAGATATGAATGATATACATTCAGTGAGAATAAGCTTTATTGTCGATGTAACACTCACTTATAATGTATTTTTAGATGATTGGAATAATATAAAAAATGATGTAAATTTAATTGATGATATAGAATTTGAAGCTAGAAGTTAGTTCTAGGATTAGATTAACTATACATAAGGCACTTACAAACATGTAGGTGCTTTTGTTTTGCTCAAATTACCTAATTCTAAAATCGGTTTAACTGACTTTAGAACGTACAAATAGTAAAATTAACTAACTTAGAAGTTGTTAAGTACAACTTTTGAGAATTATACAATATAAAAATGAACTAAAGTGATTGATTTTACTCAAGTTGGTCGGTTGGGTAAAATAATTAGAAAAAAGATATATCTGAGGTAGTGTTTTACGACATTAGCTTCAATAAAAATTTATTTGAAAAATATTCCAAAATATCTTGACTGTAACTCGTTACAGTGTTATTATTAATGTAACGAGTTACAGAAAAGAGGTGAATAAAATAGCAACTAAAAGTAGAGCAGAGTATATGAAGAATCGTCGAAAAGATAAAAGAGGTTTTAGTGTACTTTTAGACAAAGAAAAGTTAGATAAATTTGATGAAGTGTTAGAGGAAAAGAATCTAACCAAGAAAGAATGGCTAGAAGAAAAAATCGACGAGGAACTGGAACAAAAGGAATAAAAAATAAGGGTCACTCCCACCGACCAAAGTTTGAGTAACCCTTATGACGTATACTATCGTATATCAATTATAGTATACGTCATTCCTTAAAAAAAATCAATTATTAAGGAGTGTAATATTATGAAAAATGAATTAATGATGTTTGAAGGAAAAGAGATTGAAGTATTTGAATTTGAAGGAAGAATTTTATTCAACTCAAAAGATGTAGCAAACTGTTTAGACATAAAAAATGTTAATGAGAATATAAGACTTATGAATGAAAAGCAAGTTGTAAAGTTAAGAAATTCGGATATCAGTAATACTGACATCCGAAAACTTAATAATGCTGGAGAAAATTTTCTTACTGAAAGTGGAGTGTATAAATTAATCTTTAAATCAAGAAAAGAAGAAGCAGAGAAGTTCCAAGACTGGATAAGCGATGAAGTACTTCCAGCTATTCGACAAACTGGTGCATACATAACTAATAATGCTAATCCCGAAAAACTAAGAGAAAAAGCAAGTGAGATTGAAAAGTTACAATTAGCTTATAATAGTACATCTATGTTAAAAGAACTATTGGATGATGCAGGATTTGACAACAAATCAAAACTATTAACAGCTAAAACATTATATAAAAAGGCAGGTATTGATTTACCGATTGAGATAAACGAAGAAGAACATTATTTTGATACAAAACAAATAGCGTCTAAACTGAAAATATATTCTAAGAGTAATAAACCAGCTCAGATGGCTGTTTGTGAAATTATTAAAAAGATTGATTTAGAAGAAAATGAAGTAAAAGGAGTTTGGGAAACGAATGGTTCTTGGACTGGTACTGTAAATAAATATACAAAGAGTGTAATAGATAAGGTGAGAACTTGGATAGAGGAAAATAATAGACCTGTCAAAATTGCAGGTGAGAAGAAGAATTATCATGTGGTTTATAAGATTGAGTAAATTTATCAGTTGTATTAAATAATTTAGTTTAGTTTATTTTAGTTTTGAGGGGGATTAATACAATGCGTGAAAGTTTACTTAATAAATATAATTTAAAAACTGATGAAGATGTAGAATATTTTGTGAAATTTGCTAATGCGTTATATGAACTAAAACAGAATAGTGAAGAAAAGTTTCAAGAATATGTAAAGATATTAAGAGAAATTCTTATAGAACAACAAGAAAATGAAAATATTTTAGATAATATATTAAAAACACTTACTTAGGTAAGTGTTTTTTTGTTGAAAGTAGGTGATTATAACGTAAAAAGTAATAAACAGGTAAAATATGTAAGAATTATATGATATAATAATTGTAGCAAGAAGATGTAATCTACAATTTATAGAGTGGAGTTCATACAAAAGATTATCCTCCCAACGTATAGAAGGGAGGTGAGTATGTATGGATAATTTTTTACAAAATGTACTAGAAAGGCTATCTGTTAGTTTAATAGTTTGTCTAGTTAGC
>NZ_JAGWCX010000108.1:0-6411 GCF_020657775.1 Clostridioides sp. ZZV14-6345
TATCTTTAAAAGCACAAATTGATTTACAGTCTCGATTTTAATCCTATGAAAAACTAGGGTCAGTTAGTCTACCCAATTTATCCCAAGTAGCTGAACCAACTATTCCATCTGCAGATAAACCATATCTTCTTTGAAAACTCACAACTGCATTATATGTATCATTTCCAAATAAACCATCGACAAGCACATTATAATTAAGTAATCCTAAAAGAATTTGTGCACATCTAACTTCTGTACCACTAGTATAATGACCATAACCTACAAGTTTTGTTGTACTTATTGTATAATTTCCACTACCTGAAATTCTGATAGTTTTTTTACTTGGATTATAGTCTACATAATAATTTGCATAAACTCCTGAAGTGTCTCCTTCACTCATAAAATTATATCTTTCTGGTACAAATATTTCATCGTCTGCTTGAGGTACAATATTTAATGCTTCACATTTACTTGCATATATATCTTTTATTTCTTTTGGTGCATTTTCATATTTATATATATACCCAGACAATACAGCAGACTTTGGAATTTCCTCTAAAATTGACTCCATATTTACTCCTGTATTTTTTTCTGTCTCTGCAAATGCCACATTAGTAAAAGTAAGCATTAAACAACACACAATAGCTAATGTTTTTTTTGATTTTCTTAACATAAAATCCTCCTTATATAATTATTTTTTTAATTTATTATAATACTTTGTAGGTATTTCTATACTATCAAAATCTTTTGGAACTATTCCATTTGCCTTACATTTTTCCTCATAAATCTTTCTGATTTCAGGTGGAGCGTCTTTATATAAAAATGTTTGAAATTGGTCATTAGGATTATTCTTTATAACTTCAGTATTTTTCCTTGTCACTTCATCAGAATTCTTATCAACTTTAATTTGAGCATCAACTTCAACAAAAGATATAATAGAAATTATAGAAACTAAAATACATATAAATATTCCACTTCTACCTTTCTTTTTAACAATACTATTAAGTCTTTTTTCTAAGTTTGTTTTATTAAATTCTGTTGTTAAAACCCCACCTTGATAATTCTTGCTCAACTTAATTGATTTAATGAGCACTAGTGCATATTCTTTTTTCTCTTTTAATTGACAACCATCAAGAACACTTTCATCACAACATAATTCACAATCTAGATTTATCCTATTGCTCATTACATAAACTAGTGGATTAAACCAATGCACTAATTTTACAAACATCACTATAAATTTTATTAAAATATCTTTGTTTTTAAAATGCATTAATTCATGCCTTAAAACCCAATGTAACTCATCTTTACTATAAGGATAATCTGGTAAGAATATATATGATTTAAATAAGCCCATACCTGCTGGACTTATAAGTTCATCAGAGCCTCTTAAGTGAATGTTCTTTTTTATATTTAACTCTTTCAATAAATCTTTATAAATACAGTTAACATCACTATTTTCTATGTCATAAGACAAATCAACAACAAAATTTTTAAATCTTTTATATTTTATGAATGTATAAGCTGTAATCACTACAGCTACTAATATCCATAAATAAGTTAAATATAAGATGAAATTATTATTTGTAGAAATATTAATTTGATTAATATTATTTATTAATATATCACTTTCAGACTCTTTTATTTCATATGATATTGTGTAATTAAACAGAAAAAGCAACATCCTAAAGACTATTATTAACCAAATATAATAATTGAACTTTTTACTAAAATTTTTAAATAAATATCTTTTTAAAAATAATAATAAACAAATACCAAAACTACATATAATAGTTGTTTGTATAAGCTTTTCAAAAACTTGTATCATATAATTTTTCATCCTTTAAATTATTAAAATCGTTTTAAAAAATCTAGCTTATTTTAACTATAATTTTATTTTCATCTGTTTCTTATTCTGTTGTTTTGCCAACATCGCTTAAGTTTACTATAGTACCTACTCCGCAAATAAATTTCATTATCTTTATAGCTACTATTTTTTTAATTCATTATAATACTTAGTAGGTATTTCTATTTTATCAGAATCCTTTGGAATTCTTCCATTTGCCTTACATTTCTCCTCATAAACCTTTCTAACTTCAGATGGAGCATCTTTATATAAAAATGTTTGAAATTGGTCATTAGGATTATTCTTTATAACTTCAGTATTTTTCTTTGTAACTTCATTAGAATTTTTGTCAACTTTAACCTGAGCATCAACTTCAACAAAAGATGTAATAGAAATCATAAAAACTAAAATGCCTATAATTATTCCACTTCTACCCTTATTTTTAACAATACTATCAAGTCTTATTTCTAAACTTGTCTTATTAAATTCTGTAGTTAAAATCCCACTCTGATAGTTCTTACTTAACTTAATTGACTTTATAAGTGCTAATGCATATTCTTTTTTATCTCTTAAAGAACACTCATTCAAAACACTTTCATCACAACATAATTCACAATCTAGATTTACTCTATTGCTCATTATATAAACTAGCGGATTAAACCAATATATTATTTTCACAGACAATACTAAAAGCTTTATTAAAATATCTTTGTTTCTAAAATGCATTAATTCATGTTTTAAAATCCAAGTCATCTCATCCTTACTATAAGGATAATCTGGTAAAAATATGTATGACTTAAATAATCCCATACCTGCTGGACTTATAAGTTCATCAGAACCTCTTAACTCAATTTTCTTCTTTATGTTTAATTCTTCTAATAAATTTTTATAAATACAATTTACATCATTATCGTCAATATCATAAGATACATCAACAACAAGATTTTTAAATCTCGTATACTTTATAAATGTATAAACTGCAATGACTATAGTTACAAATAACCATAAATAAGCTACATACAGCATAAGATTATTATCTGTAGGAATATCAATTTGTGTAATATTATTTCCTACTCTAACTCTTTTAGACTTTTTTATTTCATACGTTACAGTATAATTAAATAGAAAAAGTAACATCCTAAAGACTATTATCAACCAAATATAATAATTGAATCTTTTGCTAAAATTCTTAAATAAATATCTTTTCAAAAATAATAATAGACAAATACCAAGACTACATATAATAGTTGTCTGTATAAGATTTTCAAAGACATATATCATACAATTATTCATCCTTTAAATTTTCAAAATAACTTTCTAAAAAATCTAGCGTGTCTTTACCTATATTTTCATCCTCATGTAATGCTGAAATTAAGCTTCGCAAAGAGTCATCATGTATATTACTTAGGAAATCCTTTGTCTCAAAACTTAAATATTCTTTGTGTTTTACCACTATTGTGTAATGTGTATATCTGTCTATTTTTTGAGCATCTAAGAATCCTCTTTTTACTAGCCTTGATAAAAGTGTCAGTGTCGTAGTTTGTTTCCAGCCATATTTTTGTTCCATAGCTTCAATAACATCCTTTGATGTCACTGTAGCATCTAATCTCCAAATGAATTTCATTACTTTTAGTTCTGCTTGTGGTATTTTTTTTATCATCATTTACACCTCCCTCAAAACTCCTGCTAACATAATTCTACAACATGTGAATTTTTTAGTCAAACAATTTATGAAAAAAATGTGAATTTTTGCATTTTTTGTTAACTTTCTAATTTTTTTAAAATATTAAAAGTTAGATTTTGAAACATAATTGCTTAAACGTTTCATTTTATATATTTAATTATAATAGTGTAGAATATTATTTTCACATTGAAACTGTTTAATAAAAATTCCCATATTTTCACACAAGGGATATTATAATACTTTTTTTTAAAATAAACTAGAGCAATATATAATAAATTTTAATAATCTCCTAATTGTACCTTTATGTTATTAAAATATCTATTTCATATTGATTATTTACAAATATATCTAAATTAACTATAACCCTTACTTAATGTTGAAAATCTAATAGCTCCTTTAAAATATTATATATAGTATGATACATTGTTTAATATCGCTTTTCAATAAAAACATTATAGCTAACAATATATTTTTATTGTTAATTATGTAAAATTTAAAAGAGCATAATAAAAAAACCTTAAAATAATTTTTTTATTTTAAAGGCTTTTATTATATTCTAAGTTTTTATTTTATATTTATAAAATCTAATAATTTATAAAGTATTTTAAACTTATAACTTTCTTTTATTCCCTATAATGTAAACATAAAATTTTATAATATTAATAATTAGCTATATCACTACTTAATTTGTTTCTTGATTTGGAATACTTTTAATATTACACAATTCTTTTGAAATTTCTTCAAATCTTTCGTCAGATATACCAAGTTTTTTCTTAAATTTTTCATCATTTATTCTTTCAACAATCACCTTATCCGGAGATAATTTATCAACAATACTTTTTATCTCATCAATAGAATCCTCATCATCATTATATCCCTTGATAATCGTTATCTCTAAAATAAATTTTCCTCTATATTGTCTATTAAATAAAATCATATTTGAAATATATTTTTCTAAAGTATATCCCAAAATTGGTCTTTGAATTTTTTGAAAATCTTCTTCTGACATTGCTTTTATCTCTCCAACAACCTCATCACACATATTGGCTACCTTTATATATTCATCTTTACCCAATAAATATCCATTAGAAAGTAAACGTACAGGAACTTTTTTTCGTTTTATTAACTTAATAACCTCACAAATTTTATCATTCAATAAAGCTTCTCCTTTTGAATTAATAAAAACTAATTCTGCTTTATTCTTTTCTATCATACTTTCTAATTCTCTCAATGAATCATCTATCTTGCCAAATGATTGATATATATCTACTTTATTATATGACCTTCCAATAGGACAAAATATACAATCAAAATTACAGTACTTTTCAGGAAGTATATTTACTTCTAGTATTTTTTTCGCATCCTCAATATAAATATCTTTATAACTAAAATAACTCATTACTATATCATCTCCAAATTAATCTATTGATACTTTTTTATTGTCAACATCTAAAATTGAAATTTTACATTTTCCACCTAATTTGTCTTGAACTGTTTTAGCTAATTCATTTAAAGCATTTTCAAATTCTTTAAATCTACTTTCATCTACTAATTCAATGCATAAAAATGCATTGTTTGTATTTTCAGTAAGCATCGTTCTCACTGCTTCACGCCAATTCCAGCATCTACAAATTGCTCCACCATCATCTTTATAAATTATTTCCCCTTCATATGGAGATGAATTTTCATCTGTCCCTAATGGAATAAATTCCTCATTACCAATTGCTCTAGTTAACCTAATATCTCCTATAAATTTATCTATATCTTCTCCTCCACAAGGTAATGCATATTTTAGTGAGATAGAATTGTAGATATCTACTAAAGGATTAATAGTTCCTATATTATTTCCATTATGAACTCTTTTTAATAGTGCCTCAATAGAAGACCTTGCTCCTTTTTTCGTTTTAAACTTTTTAAATGCTTCTCTCCATACTTTGATTACTTGGTTATTGCTAAATTCTGAATCATCCAAGTATTTTAATGCTTCTTTTTCTGACTGTAAAATTATTTTCTTATATTCTTCATTTTTTATAGAGTTGTCTATATCATGACAAATAACAACTCCAATCTTTGCACTAGGAAATAGACTCCAAAACTCATCCTCAATAACAAATCTTTTCATTAGAAAACCTCCTCAAATTTAAAGTATGTAAAAATAAAAAAGCCTAAAGAAATATTATTAAATATCTCCCAGGCTTTTATCCTTCCGTGTACACAATAATTGTGCGTTTTCTCTTGGACCTGACCATTATAAAATGCGGAACCCTAGAAAACTAAACTATATGTTTTTTAATTTATAAAACACAAATAAATTTTAGCATAATATAGTATTTAAAACAATACTCTATTCTCTAATTTGTACATTAAAATAATTTGCAACCAAAGTACAACAATTATAGAATAAACTAGGTGAAAATCACCTATTTTGTTGAATTTCAAGTTATTTAAACCTCTGAAAACACTATATACTTTACAAATTTGATTAATTTCTGATTTAAATTTACTATATATATGTATATGTCTATAAAGTAAATTCTATCTCAATAAAGTTTTCTAAACAAAATAATTAAGGTAAATACTTCCATCCAATTTTTACAATTTATTCTTTTAAGTTTTTGTAATACTCTTCTAGTGAATCTAACTTTTCTTTAATTATAGATTTATGTGTAATAGTAAAAGAACACATTATTTTTCTACTTTTACTAGATTTTAATACCTTTTTCTTAAAAGCATAATATTCTTCATTATCCATTACTATTAATTCTACTCTTAATAATTTTTCTTGCCATATATTCTATGTATTTAATCTGCTTTTTTAAGTGTAAAATAATCTTCATAGCTATAAGTTTATTCAATTTTCAAACAAATATGTTGAATAATAACTAATTCTATTGTATTATTT
>NZ_JAGWCX010000109.1:0-6397 GCF_020657775.1 Clostridioides sp. ZZV14-6345
GGCGTAGCACTATTTTCTAGTGCGACAGCCCCATTTATATTTATTTAGTTATACTATAATTTATGTTGTTATTTTAATTTCATATGAAGTATAGGGAAAGTATGCAAGTATAACAATAGATGAGATTGTAATTAAGTCACCATCTAACAGAACATTTTTAGACGAATATAGAAAACTTAAAAAAGAAAAGAGGAGTAGACAAGAATTTATTAATGATTATATATAAAATAAATGAATTATAATTTTATTAATGATATAATAATAATTAACAAAAAATAGAAAAGGAACGAGTTCATGTTTGATGGTATACACTCAATTTCTCAACAATAAAACAATAGAGTCAATTAAGGATACTAAAGTCTAATTAACACATAAACATATAGGATAAATATATCTTTTTAATATATTAATTATTTTAGATTTACAAAAAATGTAAATACATAGTTTGTTAAATCTTGATTGAACCTTAAGTAATAGGGGAGAAAAAATGACTTGTTCAAAGGCAAAGAATATACTATTAAATGATATAAGTAACTTAGAGATAATACATAGTAAGTCAAAAGGATTATATAGTATTAGTAAGTAAAAAGAATAAAAACTTACATAATGCACTATAAAATAAATGAGTTAGAAAATAAATATAATGAGCTTATAGATAACAAAGCAAATGTTTATGTAAGCCACAATACTTTTTATAAACCACAAAGAAGTATTGAAGATATAGATTATTACAACACAAATTATACAAAATATAATTTATATAATAAAGTAGTACAAAAAGGAGTATTTATGTTTGGATATGTTAAAATAAACAAAATGGATTTAACATTTAGAGAATATGACCATTACAAAGCTTACTATTGTGGATTATGTAAATATTTAAAAAGAAATCATGGAGAAATTTCTAGATTTTCTCTGAATTATGATATAACATTTTTAATTGTTTTATTAACAGCAGTATATAACCCAGAGTCTATAAGTACAGAGGAAGCATGTATAGTCAATCCATTTAAAAAGAAAAAGGTAATTACAAATGATATTACAGAATATGCAGCAAGTATGAATATTCTTTTAACGTATTATAAATTGGAAGATAATTTAATGGACGATAAACGCATAAAAGATAAATTAGCATATTATATATATAAAAACAAATTAAATTTAGCATATGAAAAGTATCCTAAAAAAGCAGAGTATATAAAACAACAGCTAAATGAATTAAATAAGTTAGAAAAGGACAAAAATATAAATATAGATGAAGTATCTAGTGTATTTGGTAATATAATGGGTGAAGTATTTGCCTACAAAAAAGATGAAAACGAGAGAAACTTAAGAATGATAGGCTTTAATATAGGTAAGTATATATATCTACTAGATGCCTATGAAGATTTAGATGAAGATTTTAAAAAAGGAAGATACAATCCATTTATAGAGTATATAGATAAAAATGATGAGTTAAAAGAAAAAGTAAAAAAAATAATTGTGACATCATTAGGTTTTTTAGCTAGAGGGATTGATAATTTAAATCTAAATAAAAATGTTGGAATAATAGAAAATATAATTTATTCTGGTGTTTATTTAAGATATATGAATATATTAGAAAGCAGAGGTGGAAAGAATGTACAGTAATACTTATAATAATGAAAATTTTATGAGAGCAAGAGCTTTTATAGAAAATAGTGAATTTAAAAAATCATATGATTTTTTAAAGACTTTGACTGACAAATGTGCAGAATGGTATTATCTAACTGGTTTTTCTGCAATGAACATAGGATATTATGAAGAAGGTGAAGACTTCTTAAAAAGAGCAAAATTTATGGAACCTGAAAATAGCGAATATAGTGATGCACTTAGAAGTTATACACAATATAGAAATGAATATAACAACAGAGCTGACAATTATAATAGAAGAAGACGTAATGATTTAGATGGATGTTGCTGTTGCTGTGATGATTGTTGTTGTTGTCTAGGTGACGATTGTTGTGAAAACTGTGCTAAGCTTTGGTGTTTAGATTCATGCTGTGAATGTTTTGGTGGAGATTTAATAACTTGTTGTTAGGATGATAAATATGAGTATAAAAGTTGCTTATGGAGGAGTTTTATTAGCATTAAATGTGATATTGTTGACTCTTACAAATATTATTCCTGTAAATACATTGTTTATTATGGGTTTAGCATCACTTTTAGTATCAATTGTAATAATGGAATGGGGATTTAAAAGTGGAATTGCTTTTTATATAGGTTCTATAGCTTTAGGATTTATAGTGATGGCAAGTAAGTCTCAATGGATTGTATATTCACTTACTTTTGGAATATATGGTATTGTAAAATATCTTATAGAAAAAGATAGGTCAATATATATTGAGTATTTTTTGAAATTAGTATTTGCAAATATAATGTTACTTATATTGTATTTTTTATTAAGGACAATAGTTTATATACCAATAAATATTTTTATTATAGGTTCATTTGAGATAGCTTTTATAGTATATGACTATGTTTATAGTTCTTTTATAGGTTATTACAATAATAGGTTAAGAAAGATGCTATTTAAAAAATAACAGTTGATTTTTATATTTAATATATACTTAGTGTAATATAAAAAAGCTTTGATTTTTAGTCAGAGCTTTTTTATATTAGATATAATATAAGTTTTTAAAATAGATAATATAGATTAAATATCCACTATATTTACATCTGTAGCTAAAGAATAAATAATATCCTTTCTTTCTACTATTATCTGAACATTCTTAGAAATTTCATCATCAAGTGATATTTGGGATAAAAGTTCCTTTGTTGGATTTATTGCAATTGGATTTCCAACTCTTTTTAACATATTTATATCACCATTAGTATCACCATAGGCATATGAGTTTGATAAGTCTAAATCATATTTTGCAACAAAATTGTTTATAGCATTATTTTTACTTATAGAATCCCACATTGGAATAACTGTTCCTGTAAATATATCATTTTCAAATACATAATTACTTCCTAGAAAATCAGTTACATTATATTTTTTTGCCATTTTTTCAACTAGAAACCCAGGGCTACCAGATATAAATATAACTATATGCCCTTGATTTAGATGCCACTCAATCCTTGAGCGTGTGTATTTATAAACCCTATCTGCTTTTAATTTGATTACTTGGTCACTTGTAAAGTTAATACAGGTTTTATCTAATCCTTTTAATGAATCAACATAAAGGTCACATATTTCTAATAGATAATCATCATAATTACCTTGTCTTTTATCCCAATCCATAAAAGTGTCTCTAGCGTGTTTATACCAATTTTTTTGGTCAATTATATCGTATTTAATTAATTTCTTAAAATGTTCAACCATAAGAGAGTCTCTATAAAGAGTACCATCTATATCAAAAAAAGCTGCTATATTTTTCATCATAAGACCACCTCAATTAATCATTTCCTTATATTATATTATAAATTGTACCTAAGTTGTTAAAATATATGTATAATAATTTATATATTAAAAAACAAGTATTTTAAAGTTTAAAGGATGTGACTATATGAATTTTAATTTTGCAAAGGCTACGAATTCTAGACTTATGGGTAGTTTAGGTCTTATAATAAATTGGATAGATGATGAAAATAATCATTTTTGTCAATATTTTTTATTGGATGCAGAGGGATTAGGTTTGGCAGATTATGTGAGTTTAAAAAATCCAACACAAGAAGAAGCTTATATGGAAGAAGAAAGATTGATGGGAGGGTTTGGTTCAGATAGAGTTGAATTAACGAAGGATGAATCTTTATTTTTAGTATCTTATTTTGGTAATAAGAATCTTTATTATGACAAGTTATTGCCAGGAGATAAATGTGAGTATATTGATATTGTAAAAAATTATAAAACAGACTTAACTATAGAAAAATTATATAATAAGATATGTAAAAGAGTTTATGAAGAAGTTGAATTTATAAACTATATGACCATGAGATTTATAGCATGGGATAGAGAAAGTCTAAAGTATTTTTCTGGAAGTGATGAGATTGCAAATATGCATATTACAAATATAAATGGAACATTACTTAAAAATGTAGTAAGTGATAAAGGTCAAGGTCGATATATAAGTGAAGCTTTATATGAAGATAATGATGGATATTATATGTGTAAAATTGCTTTTTGTATAAGTAAGTGTCATGAAACTGGTTTTAGAATTAATTCTCTATTAGTGACAGATAAAGAACCTATGTATGATTTTGAGGTATTTGATGAGATTTCTAAGAGTGAATTTGTAAGTGTATATAGTGTAAATTCACCTGAGGAGTTTGCAAGAGTATTTTATAGAGAAAATCCATTCTTATTAAAAAGTGATATGAATGAAGGTATATTTTTTACTAGATTTAATTTTAATAATGACCATGTTAAAGAAAATGTATATGTAATAAATAATGATATGAAAGCTATATATTACTTAATGGGAAATAAGTTTTTTATTGGTACTTATAATGAAAGTGATTGCAATTGTATTAATGAAATAAGTCAATATAACTATAGTAAATATATTAAGTTTGAAGAGAATTTTTTCTTTGAACAAAATGCATTGTATGATTTTGCAGAATCAGGTTCAATAGATTTTGATGATTTTTTAGAATAATAATTTTAGGCATTATTTAAGCGAGATTAACTGAATTTAATCTCGCTTAAATTTATTTCTATAATATTGGGGGAATATTATGAGGAATACATTTATTATTGTGGTCAATTATTAAAAATTTATACAGTTTATTAAAAAAAAATAAAAAAATTTATAACTTTCCTCATGTTATTTGCCAATATTAATTTTTGGTATATTTTATATGTAGGTGTTGATTTGTAAGATGTTATATATTTTGCTTATTAACCTCTATTTTTTAGTGAATATGCTAGAGTCATACCAGTTATCAAAATGGATAAATTTAAATGGTTGATGTATATCAATTGCATTTTTAGGACAGTTATAAATACACCTCATACACAGGCAACAATTCCAATTAAATTTAACATTATCTTTTGTAACATTTATATTATGCTTAGGACAATTATTAGCACATTTAGAACAGTGTGTACAATTGTTTTTAACGTAGAAAAACTTACCTAAAATATGAGCTCCATACCATTCTGACCTACCAACAAAAGAGAGTATTTTTACTAAAGTGCTACTATTTGGGAGGTATGAAATTCGATTTATTAAATTATGTACAGTAGTAGGTATTTCTTTATCTGCTTTATCAATAAGCTCTCTTGTTTTTATATCATCATATTTGACCATGAAATTTGATGGCATAG
The DNA here is from genome assembly GCF_020657775.1 of Clostridioides sp. ZZV14-6345. NCBI lineage: Bacteria > Bacillati > Bacillota > Clostridia > Peptostreptococcales > Peptostreptococcaceae > Clostridioides > Clostridioides sp. ZZV14-6345. The sequence goes on from NZ_JAGWCX010000109.1 coordinate 5,291, forward strand.
CAAATAATTTGTTATAAAATACTTTGAAACCTTTAGAATCTAATTTTTTGATTAGCAAATTTGATGAAGCATAATTTATATAACTGTCTTCACCAGCTGTGTGTATTACAAATGCATCCATAGAGTGTGTATTAGGCAATTTTTTTACAAAGTCTAATACAATTTGAGGTGCATTAAATGAATGCACAGGATAGGCTATTCCTACTATATCATACGATGTTAAACGGATTTCAGATGTCTTGATATTTTCAATTTTTATACATTCGACACAAATCTGTTTATTTTCAAATTCTTGTTTTACTTTATTAATTATATATTCTGTCATTCCAGTTCCAGAAAAGTAAAATATACATAATTTGTACAAAGTAACACCTCCTATAAATAAAATAGTCACTTGCTATAGTCATTATAACATAGAGCTAATTAACTTGATAGAAAACCAAAGGGATTTGCATGTTTAGTATTTTTATAATTATAGAATTAAATAATAGTTGTAGTATGTAGTGATATTTTACTAACATTAATTTAATTTCATTAATATACATTGTAAATGGCTAATATAACTTTAAATGAAAAAATCAGATAAAATTTAATTTTATCTGATTTTTTCTATATTTATATTATTAGATTATGTTAATATTTGTTGACCGAATAAAAGTATATTCAGTCAACTTTCTATACCTATAATAATATTGGGGGAATATTATGAGGAATACATTTATTATTATGACCAATTATTAATGCTTTATACAACTTACTTGAAAAAATATATATTACATTTCTTCCTCATCAAATTCCTCTATATTAGTAGTTTGTGGTATACCTTGTATAGACATATTACTAGAGCCATAAGGAGTCGGGTATATATTAGGTGGCATAGTACTAGGCATAACCACAGGCATACCTTGCATTGTATTATGACATATAACACCTGGTATCATCATAAGTACATTAGGAGGCATATTTTGATTGCATGAAAAGTTAGGAATACCCATATTATTATTTATGTTGCCAGACATATTGTTAGGCATACCCGTATTACCATACATATTATTATTTATATTGCCAGACATGTTGTTAGGCATACCCATGTTATTATTCATATTA
>NZ_JAGWCX010000110.1:0-6174 GCF_020657775.1 Clostridioides sp. ZZV14-6345
GCGTAGCACTATTTTCTAGTGCGACAGCCCCTTATATTTTACCCTATAGCATTGATACTTTGATATTATTTTGATTTTAATTATTATTAATTTGATTTAAAATTATAAATGGGTTTCAATATTTTAATTATGTCAACTGTATCGCTTATATTTTCAACAATCTCATCAATTGGTTTGTATGCTTGAGGTGCTTCATCAATAGTATTAATATTTACACTTGTTGTAAATATATTTTTCATAGAATCTTCATAATCTTTCATATTTATACTTCTTTTAGCTTCTCCTCTTGAAAGTATACGTCCAGCACCATGAGGTGCAGAGTTAATCCAATCTAAATTGCCTTTACCTACTCCCAATATAACACCATCTCTCATATTTATAGGAATTAATAATTTTCTACCTTCATATGCTGCTATAGCTCCTTTTCTTAATATCCGATTTTCAATTTCTATATAATTATGTATAGTTTGAAAATTGTCTAAATCATTAAATTTAAGACCTATACAATCTTCAATTATTCTCTTAGCCATTGTACCTCTATTTAATTCAGCATATTTTTGTATAATATCCATATCATGAAGATAGTCTTCCATTAATTTCCCTTCTAAATAACACAAATTTTTTGGTACTTTAGGAGTAAAACTATGTTCTTCTTTAAGCTTCACCAATGCCTCTTGAATCTCATCTTCTCTATTTTCCTTTTTATACTTTTCTATGAGTTTTTTACTATCTTCCTCAAATTCATTGTTAGCTCTGATATAATAGTCATAAGCTTTCTTTTGATAGTATTTCGCCACTCTATTTCCAAGATTTCTACTACCTGAGTGTATTATTAAATACTTATTTTTTTCATCATCTTCATCTAATTCAATGAAATGATTTCCCCCTCCAAGACTTCCAATTGCTCGATTATATTCTTCAGTTGCTTTTCCTATACCTTTTATGCAGTACAATGATTCTATTTCTTTTTTGTAATTTGCCTTACTGTATTTATTTATATTAAATCCATGAGGTATTTTTTCTCTTATAAAACCATCTATTTTTTTTAAATCTAAATCAATTTTGCCTAAGTTTACACATAAAACACCACATCCTATATCAACTCCAACAAGATTTGGGACAATTTTATCTTGTACTGTAATGACAGTACCTATTACACATCCAGCACCTGCATGGCAATCTGGCATTATTCTTATCTTAGACTTTGTTGTAAATTCTTGATTACATAATTCTATTATCTGACTTATGGTTGTGCTATCTACATTATCTGTAAATATCTTTGCTTTATTACATTTTCCTTGAACCTCTAACATTAATATCACATCCTTTTTAGCTATATATTTTTAACTACATATTAATTTTAATAACATTGATTATTTAGAAAAATATACTCTAGATAAATTTCATCTAGAAATAACTATTCAAACATTGATTTTTATATAATCAAATTTGTAATATATTAAAACTAACATAAAAGTTTGTATTTTTCAATATATAAGCTTTTCTTATGTTATTTTATTATTATAGGTTTCAAGTTTTTATTTATTCATTTAAAAGAATTTATTATTTTTGTAAAACTAATCCCATAGTCATACTATCATCAGAATATACTTCACCTTTAACATTATTAAAAAACTCAACAGATTTAAATCCAATGCCTTCAATTTCTAATAAGAAGCTTTCTTTTGAAAAATAGTGATTCCAAATATAAAATACATTTTCATCTTTTTCTGTTATTACAAGAGTTTGCTCCAATGTATTATAATCACTGTATTTACAATTATCTTGTAGACACATATATCTTTCATTATTCCAAAAGCCTCCATCTTCATTTATTTCCCAGTATTTAATCTCTTCAAAATCATTGTATTTATTTATTGTAAATACATCTAGTATCAATTTTCCTCCAGGTTTTAAACTATCATAAATTTTCTCCATTAACAACCTTCTGTTTTCAGTTGATAAAGCTCCATAATCACAATAAATTAAAGTAGCTAAATCAAATTCCTCATTATAATTCATACTTAAATAACTTATGTTTAAATAACTTATGTTTAAATTAGCCTCTTTATTTCTATTTTGTGCATAGTTAATAGAACGTTTTGAGAAATCAATTCCAGTTACCTTATAACCTTTTTGTGCAAATTTCTCTGCATATAACCCTGGACCACATCCTAAATCAAGTAATTTAGGATACTTGTCTGGATTTGCAACTGTAACTATCCAATTTACAGAATCATTGATAAAGTTAAAATTTCTACTTGCTCCTTCAAAGTCACTATCTAAGTGTGCTTTTAATAATTGCTTTGAAATATACTCATCATCCCAAAAATTAATTTCACTTTTTTTGTGAAGCTCTGGTCTTTCTAAATACATACATAATTTGTTTAACAAAACATACCACTCCTTAAAATTTATTTTTAAAATAAAAAAACCACAGAATTTACTCTGTGGTTTAACTTCAAAAAGATGAGTTTAAATAAGAGTAAAATAGAACCAAATATTTTTAAGCACAACAATAAAACTATAGCTTCACTTTGTTTGCTTATTAAATTTGATTTTATTTACTCTTTTCCAGCAATACTTATATCAACGATTTTATGATATCAAATATCACCGAACAACATCATCCTTTCATATTTTTATTTTATGAATTAATTATATATTTAATTTTTATATTTGTCAATAAATTTTAATCACTATAGTAAAAAAAATTTTTATCTAAAATTAATCAAAAAAAGATATCTGTACATCTCCTGAGTTTTTTAACTTTTCCTTCATTACTTTAGAGTAACTACTTGATAGAGAATATTTATTCCTAAGTTCATTAACCATTTTATATAATTGATTTTTATACTCTTTATTAGCTGAACCTGTAGTATATAGTGTTGATAATTTATTAAATAATTCAGGAAAGTCTTTTTTAACAAAGTCAAAAAAAACACCTCTAGTCATACCTCTTAAGTATAGAGTTCCAGGCAAAACATAATGTACATTACATTCTTTTGCATGTCTAAATAACGAATTTATATTATCAAAACCATCTGTAATATATGGTATAATTGGCATAATATGTAGTCCAACTGATGCGTTAGTTTTTCTAAATTCTTTTAACATTTTAAATCTTTTCATTGAATCTACACCATTTGGCTCAATAAGTTTTTGTATATCTTCATTTACTGTTGTAATTGTAGATGCTACATTGATATATGTAATCCTAGACAGCTTATCAATCAAATCATAATCTCTTAATATTAAATCCGATTTTGTGGAAATAATAGCTGGTGTCTTATACTTTATCAGTAGATTTAATATTTCTGGCATAATTTTATAATCAGCTTCTATTGGTTGATAGCTATCTGTAACTCCCCCTATATTGATTACTTCTTTGTTCCATTTATTACTTTTAAGTTGCTTCTCAAGTTTTTCTACTATATTTGTTTTTACATAAATCTCTTTAAAATAATTACTGGAATTAATGTACTTATGAGAATAAATAGCATAGCAGTATTTACATCCATGCTCACATCCACGATAAATATTTAAATCCCACTTATATGGCATCCTTCTTTTTAATTTATTACAAGCCACTTCACAATTTATTGGAATATATTTCACTTTATTATACAAATAATCACCTCTTTATATACAATAATATCATAATGTTAATTTATAGTAATTAAAGCAGGCTGTTTCCAGACCATAATTCGTAATCCTCACCATATTTACAAAGTAATATATTCCACTCATTCATAGGTATTCCTCCACACATTGCTTTTTCTTCTAAATTATATAAACACTGTTTTAAATATGTTCTATTGTGCCAACCAGTATATAAATTTTCTAAATTTAAACTATGCCCATTAGATATATCATTTGAGAAATTGCTATTTTTCCATTTTAATATACTCGTATATTTAAATTTATTGGGCTTATAATTTCTTTTTAACATTTCATTATGTATAGCTTTTGTATAAAATTTAAATTCATCTATACTATAATTCAATACTTTATTTACTAATAGATGATTTGGAGTACCTTTTTTATCTATAGAACCTTTTATAGCAAGTAGCTCTCTCCATTGACTTACTAATTGATTTTTAGGTAGTACACCAATTAAATCCTTATGCCATAATCTCATAATTTAACTCCTTACTATAAAATATTTTCTAAATTTAGTGCTTACTAATTTATCTTATAATTTTACATGTTCAATAATCTTATCTGTAAAAACTATACCCTCTAAATGGTCTATCTCATGACAAAGACATTTTGCCATAAGACCTGAACCTTTAATTTCTATTTTCTCACCATATTCATTTAAAGCTTGCACTGTAACCTTTTTAGGTCTTTTTAATTTTCCCCATGTTTCAGGAAAACTTAAACAGCCTTCAACAACAATTTGTTCTCCTTCTTCTTTAATAATTTCAGGATTAACAAGCTTAATAAGACCTTCTCCTAAATCTATAACAACTAGTCGTTTTAGTACTCCTACTTGGCATGCAGCTAATCCTCCACCGTTTGGTGTATTATACATAGTTTCTGCCATGTCATTTAATATCTCTCTTATCTTATTATCTACACTTTCTACATACTTACTCTTTTTTCTTAAAATTTCATCATCAAATGTTCTAATCTTTCTTAGAGCCATAATATTCCCTCCTACTTACCTGTGCTCTTGATTTTCTTTCACTTTCTTCAAATAAAAAGACACTTTCAATTGGTTCATTAAAAACTCTTGAAATATCGTATGCCAACCATATTGAAGGTTCATTTTTACCAGTTTCTATGGCATTTATAGCCTGTCTAGATGTTCCAACTAATCTTCCCAATTGTTCTTGTGTCAGCCCTAATTTTTCTCTTAATATCTTTATTTTATTTTTCATATATACTCCATTCATGTAATGTTAACCTTACATTACAAATGTAACATTTTTAAAATTCAATGTCAAGTTAACCTTACAATTATTTAATAAATTATCTCAGTTGACTATTTTTTCATTAAATTTTTTAAGTAGTAGTAAAATCCACACTAGTGATATAACAAATGAAATAAACATATACATATAATTATTTTCCTCAAACGTCTTTGTCAACCAAAATATTGGTAAGAAAAACAAAATATACTGTGTTTTATTTAAAATAAAAAATGGTGCTAAAATACCCATTATAAAAACACCTGATAATTTAGTAATAGCCATTCCCTCTAATTTATTTGATGATAAAGAAATCACTAATGTTGATATAATAATTCCTTGCAACAAAGCTATTAAAGAGATTAATAAATTTGACAATAAAGAAATCTTAGTTAGAGAAAAAGTTAGTAGTAAAATTACTGTGATAATAAACGCTAGAATAGCTGGTATTCCAAGTCGTGAAATGAGATAACCAGTTTTACCAAGTGGAGTTACTATCAAGTACCTTGAAATATTGTCATCAATTTCTCCCAATACCACCATTGTGGAAGCAAAAAAGAACATAAAAGGTGTAATAAAGGCTAAAAGTAAATCAAATAGCAATAAATATGGTTCCAAATTTAATTCATAGTAAAATTTATCAATCAATTAATAAGAGAAATACATAAATTAAAAAGATATAAATCCATATGTGATTTTGTTTCAATAAGAATATTGAGTATTGGTAGAATAAAACTTTTTTTATTTAATGTCAATAGCTTTATTAATATGTTCAAAAATAAGCTTAAAAGCTTTCGAAAATTCTGAATTTTATATAGCATTTTTTACTATATAGTGTTATAATTAAAATATAAATAATATATTATTCTAATTTTCATATCTATTTGCTTATTTTTTAACTTAGTTTCTAATAGAAGTAATCATGTTCATCTTTTTAAAAGTTTCAGTTTTAATAAAAAATAAAGGAGTTGATTTTATGACTACTACTACAAAGAACCGTTTTTACGATTATGTTCAAGAAAACTTAAATAAATATGTCGAAGTGCATTCTTACTTTAGCAGTTGTCCTCTATATGGTGAAATTATAGAAGCAGACAGCTTATCAATCACACTTTGCTCAAGATATATAGACGAATCTAATCCAACTTTAAATGAAACTTACACATTATATTTACCATTAAGCTCAATAATATCTATTAGAACACTATAAAAAGTTAATTAAATATGGGGTCTTTAAAATAAAGTGTGTATTCTTCTA
>NZ_JAGWCX010000111.1:0-5884 GCF_020657775.1 Clostridioides sp. ZZV14-6345
CATTCCTGTATAAAGTCCAACTTTTGGGTCTCAGTACATTTGTAAGTTTTTATATGCTCTTTTTTTATTTGAATTTATTAAATTATACAGTAAATAGTATAACAAAATATATTATAGTCTCAAATGGCTTAATATGTGAAAATATAAGGCCTAAAATATAAATTTTATAAATACAATAGTTATTGACTCTCTCATTGTAGGAGGGTTTATACTGAATCTAATGAAAATTTATAGTGAGGAGATAGATTATATGAGAAAAATAATTGAAGTTAAACATCATTCACATGATTATGAGTGTATGTGGAATGGTATAGAAGATTTATATATAAATAAAACAGGTGAATGTCTTCCAAATGATTTTTTCTTTTTATTATCAGGTTTTGGCTCATTTTGTTATATGAAAACAAATAAAGCAGAGTTAAAAAGAATGGTAGCTTTGGGAGATGGAAGGACAAAAAAGATGTATGAATTTTTAGCACCAATTGTCGGTTTTGAATACAAACATCATGAGTTTAAAAAATATGAGCAAGCATTAAAGAAAGCAAAATCTGAAATTGATGGTGGATATCCAGTTATTTTAGGTGCTTTAGATATGTATTATCTACCATATTATAAAAAGCTATATCATAAAGAACACATTCCCTTTCATTATATATTAATGGTAGGATATGATGATGAAAGAATATATCTGTATGATTGTGGGAGAACAGAATTATTATATCTTTCTTATGATAAATTACGTGAAAGTATGAATTGCAATTACCCCGGATTAAGCAAAGAAAATACTATTTGCACAATAAGAATGAATACTTCAAAGAATAAATATAACATTGCTAGAGAAGCCATTGCTATAAAGCGTGATATGTTTTTAAATCCTCCTAAAGGATTTTTGGGATATAAAGGTTTTGAAAAATTTATTAAAGAGTTACCACAGTGGAAAACTGAATTAGAGAAAGATGATTATGATAAGATTTTGACCAATATGGTTATGTTTTTTGGCACAGTACCAACAATTCCAAATGCAATCAAAGGAATTAAAGAACCAGATACTGTTCAATTTAAAGGTGGATTTGATAAAATGAGTAGAATGCTTAACAGTATTGGGGAGGAATATAAAAATGACTCTTTTATACAAGCAGCTGTGATTTTTGATAAAGGTGCTATTATAATTGAGAAAATATCCGATATTATAATAGATTATTTAACTCAAAAATGTGATGATACAGAGCAACTTCCGTTACTGTTCTCTGAGGTTTTAAAGCATATGAAAACAGGATACTTAATGTTGGATGTATAAAAATATATTATTGACCCTAACATTACGTAATAGTGTAATATGAAAATATACCTTGAATATATTAGTTTTTAAGATTTATTTTGATAATAATAGTTTACAAGTAAAAAAATAATAATTATTGAAACTTTGGAGGCAAAAAATCTGTAAGGTTTATAAAAGCATAAAAATAAGGATATAGATTAATTCCATCTATATCCTTATTTAAAGTTATTAAAATATATAGTTTACATCAAACTTAACACTTTCAACGATGTTTCCCAAATATGTTTTTATACCTTCAACTTCTTCTAGAGATTTTAATTTATTTTCAGTATAAATTGCTTTATCGAGAATATTAAACTTTAGTCCTATTTCATCAAAGTACTCGTGATTTAAAACTTTGTACCAATGATTTTTTTCTTTATTCCATCTTGTAGATATAGAATCAGCTTCTTTTTGAGCTTTTTCCCAGTCTTCATTTTCTATAGATTTTTCTAAAACAGATATATTGTCTTTATATTCATCTGTAAAATCATATAGTTTATTGTTAATGTAAAATCCAAATAATACAAATAAGATAGTCCATAGTATAACAAATGTTGCAGATTTCAATATTAATCACCCTTTTTATTTTGAATAAATATTTTGTCATTTTCATCTAAAACACATATAAGAACATCTTTAAAAGTTTCTATGTGATTAGACTTTAAAATACCCATCAACCAATTAGTATCCTTTTCAGCTATGTCTAGATTTTTATTTATTATTCTACCATCCAATATAAGTGGAATTGGTAAATGATTAAAAGCTTTTGGAGGAGTACTATTATAAGTTGATGCTGGAACAACACTTAGATTACCATCAGTTTCCAAAATAGCATATTGTACATCTTTTAAATTGAAGTAACCCTGAACTCTAAGTTGTTCCAATAACTCATCTATAGTAATCCTTTCTTTTTTTAATTCTTTATATACAATTTTTCCCTTATCTATTAGTACAGAAGGTTTACCTGATAAAAATGAGCTTAATTTTCTGCTTTTTAAGGATAAAAATGAAATTAGAGTCTGCATAATTACAAGCCCAGTTATTGCTGCAACGCCATTTATAATTGGTATATTATTGTTTTCCATTGGAACTGATGCAACTTCTGCAATTAAAAGTGTTATAACTAAATCAAAACAATTCATTTCAGCTATTTCACCTTTTCCCATGACTCTAAGTGCAATTAGCACTGTTATGTATAATATAATACTTCTTATTAACACCACTGTCATATCTATCAATTACTCCTTTAAAAAATATTTATACTTAGTTAGTATGTCCTGTATAAAAATTTTAATTCAAGGTATAAAAAATACCTTAAATAATTGAATTCAACTATTTAAGGTATTCTTGATAACTTTAATATTAAATTTTTTATAGATTTCCTATTATTCTTATTTATTTTAACAACAGATTCAACAAAATTCTTTTTATCTCCTAATTTTAAAATAAAATCAGGATATTCTTCAAATTCATTAAGCTTTATTAATTTGAAAGAAGAAGATAGATTTTTAAAACTAATAATTTTAGAGTTATTTACTAATACACTTCTTTTTTTAAAATAAATTTCTTTTTTACTTATATTTAGTATGTTTAATATTTGTTTAAGATATATTATTATATCTTCTGGAGTTTTATCAAATTTAAGTTCAAAATTTTCATCTTCAAAGTAGGGTATATAATATAAAGGGGTTTTGAGAGGAGGTAATTTATTATATAATTCTTCAAGAATATTGATATCCTTAGGGGAGTTAAGGTAAAAACATTTACATACATTCATTAAATCTACAGCATCTGAAAGTGAGTTATGTTTAATATCTCCTTCTATAGAAAAAATTTTTTTCATATTCAGTAAAGATAGTTGCCTAGATAAGATTCTATTATTATATGTAATATGTTGAGATATAAAAGGCTGAATGTCAATCATCATATTAAATAACTCTAAGCATTTACCTGTATATCTATATACTCTAAACGAAGTTAGAAGACCAGCTATATCAAAATCACCCCAATTATATATTGTAACATCATCAAATTTACAAAACCATCTATAAAAATCATCCATAACATATAAAAGATTAGGAGCATTATTAATATCTAATTGGCTCAATTTAGTTAGTTTTTTACATTTGTTTGAAAGTATCCCATTGTATCTTGGTTTAACTAAAGAGTAATAGGTGTCTATTATATTAAATTCATTATCAACTAAAACTCCACCAATAGAGATTAATTCAGCTCCATTATATTCTTTTGGTTTATTTTTATTATCATCTAATATATTAAATTCAAAGTCTATAAATAACTTGTATTTCATAAATTTAAAGCACATCCTCAGGTATATTATTTAGTCTAAGCATCATAAGAATCAATAGATATAATGACTCTAAACATCAAAGGCTCATTACAACTTTTGTTTATTTCATAATTTAATTCAAATAAATCTTTTAAGATATAATTTATAAGTATTCTTTCCCAACCAATTTTTAAATTAACTTTAGAATCTAGTAATATATTTTCTATTTTTTTAAATATTTCTATATTTGATGGTATTATACTGAGTTCAATATTACTTTTAAATGGGTTAGACTGTAAATCAGTTATAAGTATATTTTTTAACTCTTCTGTAAGCTCGGAAATTAAACTATCACCTATATATTCTTTAATTATTTCCTCTCTAATATCTCTTAAGTTTAGCAATATTATTACCTGCTACTTACATTGTATTATGAAAAGTGTAGTAAAAATTCAAGTAAATTTTCTATAACACTTAAAATAGTAGCTTTTCCTTTCCTTTTAATTTTTAATATGATTTTGTATAATTAATACGTAAAAAGCTATTAATATTAGTATATAAAAATGATAGATTATTATTTGCCGATTCCTCTTTCTGATAATTTTTCTAACATATCTTTAGTCATTTTGTCTAAGTCATAATTAAATTTAAAGTTCCATTCACTTACTGCACTACTACTATCTAGAGAGTTGGGCCAAGAATCAGCTATGCTTTGTCTTACAGAGTCTACATCATATTCTATTACAAAATCAGGAATATATTTTTTTATAGAAGCAGCTATTTCTTCAGGGGCAAAACTCATAGCAGTAATATTAAAAGCATTTCTATGGATAAGTTTATCCGCTGGGGCTTCGATTAAATCTACTATTGATTGAAGTGCATCAGGCATATACATCATATCCATCTTTGTACCTTCTGCTATGTAAGATTTATATCTCTTATTTTTTAATGCTTCATAATATATATCAACTGCATAATCTGTAGTTCCTCCACCAGGAGGTGTAACATAAGAAATAAGACCTGGGAATCTAACACCTCTAGTATCCACTCCAAATTTTGAATGATAATAATCACATAGTAACTCTCCAGAAACTTTAGTTACACCATACATAGTATTAGGTCTTTGTAATGTATCTTGAGGAGTCATATTTTTGGGAGAATTTTCACCAAAGGCAGCAATTGAACTAGGTGTAAAAAATTTACAATTTAATTCTCTAGCCACTTCGAGACCATTTATTAATCCATCCATATTTAAATTCCAAGCTTCTAGGGGTTTGCTTTCAGCAACTGCAGAAAGTAGAGAAGCTAGGTGAATTATAGTATCTACATCATATTTTTTGGCAATTTCGAAAAAACGATTTTTATCTGTAACATCTAATATTTCAAATATGCCAGATTCACATACTGGATTCCATTCTTTTGTTCTCCTTGAACTAGCAATTACATTTTTTTCTCCATATTCATTTCTAAGTTTTATTGTTAATTCTGAACCTATTTGTCCTAGTGCACCTGTTATAAGTATTTTTTTCAATTTGACGACCTCCTTAGGGTTCAATTTATGTAATACTGCTTATTTTTATTTTAGCAAATCTTTTGTTTAAATACAAAGAATTAAAGATAATAATATATGACTTGATTCAATGAAGTGTAGTAAATACCTAAAAATTTAAAGCTAATGTAATGGTCTATTATATAACAATAAGAGACTAGATTAAATTATTATGTATAGATATAGATTGTGTGACTAAGTCACAGAAACTATAATTAATTTAATATATAATAAAATCATATAAAATAAAATTTGAAAGGAAGTATAAAAATGACAAGACCATCAATGTATCATAGCCAAGGATACACTTGTGCAGAGGCATTAATAAAATCTTATAATGAGGAACACAATACAGATATACCAATCTCAACAGGAAGTGGTATGGGGGTTGGAATGACTGTTGGAAGTGTTTGTGGAGCTATAAATGCTGCTGTTGTTATAATAGGGTATTTAAATGGACGAAATAGTAATTTAGATGAAAATATAGCAAGGAAGTATTCAAGAGAGTTAATGAATAGAGTAAGGAATAAATACAGTTCAGAAATATGTGCATCTCTTAAAAAAAATAAAGTAACTTGTGAAGAAATAATAAATTTCACATATGATGCTCTAAATGATATGCTAGAAAATCAAAAATAATTCCAAGAAACAAGTATTTTATATTTGATATAATACTTGTTTTTTTATAAAATGAGTCTGGAAATATTTATGTGTATTCTTTAAA
>NZ_JAGWCX010000112.1:0-5731 GCF_020657775.1 Clostridioides sp. ZZV14-6345
AATATATTTGATTTCATACAAAAAAGAGTTCCTCATGAACTAAAAAGTTCATTTTGAGACACCATCTTCTTTTCTTATACTACATGGTTTTTTATATTGAATAAATTTCATAAGTATTATCTCCTTTTAACTTTTCTAACCAAACCATCTCTAAAATATCTAACTCTTCTAAGTAGTCTTTCTCAGTTTTGTTGTCATCATACTTTATAAGTTCTAAAACTTCGAACGTAAATGCTTTTTCACCGTATTTTTTCCAATCATTATTTAACTCTTTTATCATACATGAACCAGCACCAAGTTGGAATTTGAGGGAGTTAAATTTGCTTTTTATGTCATTACTCTTTCCAAGGTAAATCTTTTTAGTAATATCACTTTTTATTATAAATACACCTGTGTCAAATTTCATTTCTTTGTATAATTGTTTTAATTCACGTTTTCTATCCATAATTTTATATACCTCTCTTTATAATTTTAATATGTAATATGTAAATATAAAAATATATTACGTATTAAATTATAAAGAGATTAATTTCATATGTAAATAGTTTTTATAAATTTAATTATAAATTAGTTATTAATAAATAAGGTATTTGGCTTAATAAGTCCGTTATAAAGGTAATTATAAATTTTGATATGATAGAAATATAAAAAGAATAGTTGACAGGATATAAAATATAGAATAAACTAAAAATGTAATAGTAAATATAAAATATATATTACATTGAAAGGGATGAACAACCAATATGAATAAAAGAATAGAATTAATAGGGAATTTTGCAAGTGATTGGATTAGGTATAGTGATTATGAATATAAAATTACTGAAGAAAATGAATTATATATAGTTCCAAGTGAAGATGCTGTGTTTACCATGTACAACCCATTTGATGTAGCAGATGATATAATAGTAGATATAATTCGTATAGGACAAGAGGCACTACAAGATATACCAAAAGAGACGAAAGAGATGAGATTAAAAAAAGAAGTACTTGAATTTGTAAAAAAATATGGATTATTGGGTTTAATATATTCAAGTGTATATAATAGAGATATAGTTGGAGAAGAAAGAGTACTGATGATTGAAAAGAATTATATTACAAAAGAAAATATATTGAGTACTGATGAATATGTAAACATGTTTATACCATTTGCAAGTGATGAAGATGTGTATTTTAAAAAGTATAGAAGAGGTATAGATGTATCAAAGAGAGAGGAATCTCCTAAGTTTTTTGGAAAGAGACCATTAATTTTAGATTTAGTATTTTCAAAGTTCTACACTGAACAACTGGACTGGATTGTAAGCTTTGCTAAAGATATGTGTAAACACTTTAATCAAATTTGTGTATATAAAAATACATCTAATCTATTAACTGAAAGTGTTACTATTATGTCTGGAGGGTTTAATCCTCAAAAGATAGGATTTTCTATAAGTCAATTAAATAAACCAATTATTGCATGGGAGTTTGATTCTTTGAAAACAGCTATTGAGACTATTTATGCCTTTGCAATTACAAGTGAACCTTCTTCTTTAAATAAATGCAAGTACTGTGGTAAAATTTATATTCCTACAAATTCTAAATCTCAATACTGTTCACCTTCTTGTAGAAATTGTTCAAATGTAAAGAAAAGTAGAAGTAGAGCTAAAAAGGATAAATAAGATTAATAAATATATCATTGTTTAGATTTTAATAAATAACTACTGAATGAAAAGTTGTTATAGAAAATTATATATCTAAATGATGGTATTTTTTTATTGAGAAAATTGAAAAGTTTAATTGAAGCAGTAATTTTGAGTTGACAAAAACGACTACTACTAATACTATTATAAGTAGTCGCTAGAATAAGTTATATTAATTTAAGTATAGCATAAAAATAAAAAAAAGTCAATAGAAAAAACAAAAAAGGAGAATTTAAAAATGATATCACCTATTATTTTGAGTTCTATAAATCGGAATTTAAAGGAAATAGAAAGAAATGAATTACTTGAGACTAATATAGAATCTAGAGATTATGGTCTAGCTCTTTCTGAATCTGATGTAAAAGATATAATAACTTCAAGAAACGATACTTTAAAGGGATATGGAAGAATAGAATTGGATATAAAAGTTACAAAACAATTGATAGAAAATATATATACATCACAGTACACAAATGTGGACAATTATTTAGAGACTATTAATGATATGCAAGAAATTTTTTATTATTTAAAAAATGAAACTGATGATAATATATGTGATGATGAGATTATAGAAATACTGGATGAACTTTATGAAAAGTTTGCAGGCAATATAGACAATGTAAGAGGAGAAGCAGATGAATTTGCAAAGAAATTTAAATTTGGAGAAGTTTAATATATGATAGGAGAGATTTGATATGTTAAATAGTCTAAGTAATATTAATATAAATGAAAATAATTTAATAAAGAAACAATATTCCATATCTTTACTTAAGGAATGTCTAGATTGTAAAGTGGTAGATGAAAGAGAAGTATATAGCATACAACAAGAAATATCTTTACTACTTGTAGATTTGATTAAAAAATATACAAATGGTCAAAGCACATCAGTAAAGACAGAAATTGCTGAAAAGTTGTTGATTTCAATATGGTATGCTATTGATGTATACATAAATAAGTTAGAAAGCATAGAAAAGAGAGTTATAGAACTGACTGCTAAAAACGTCAAAAATGTGTACTTGAAAGGTATACAAATATTAGAGAATGATTTAATTGAGTTAGAAAAATTTTATGAACTAATGATGAGTAGAAAATTAGATACTAATTCAATAGCATATAATGATACTTTGATAGAGTTATCAAGTTTCTTTAAAAATTATAGTATGAAATTTGAAGCTCAGGATATTCCAGTAAGTATAGATTATCCATTGGCATTAGATGATATGGATGTTCAAGGAATTTATTATGTAAAAAATTATATTGTGAGTATAGATATAGAAAATAGATTTTGTAACTTATTTAAGAAGAAGGATAGAGAAAAATTATTTTATGATTATGGGATGACTTATAAGATAGATTGTGATGTTATACTTGTAAATTTATTTGAACTTATTATAAACAATTGTATTTTTTCTACCATTTTAGGAAATGAAGTGACTAATCTAGAAATTTCAGAATATGAGTATGAGTTTTTAGAAAAACAATTTAAAAATATATACAATAATATTGCTGAAGATGAAGTTAGGGGTTATGAAGAACGTAATATGATTGAATTGATTGAAGTAGATGATAACTTGGACACTGAAGCAGATAGTAACTTGGATTATAATGATTTTGAAGAAATTAATAGAGAAATTAGAATAAATGAAAAAATAACCTTACTAATTATGGAAGTAATTGAAGTATTGATAAAAAGATTAAGCATAGAAGATGAAGTGGTAATAAGATATATTAAAAAATATGAAAAGGTATTTATTGAATCTGTACTAAGCTCAATAAAAAGTAACACTCTTAAAAGTATGGTAACTGTGAGTAAAAACAAAAATGGATATTTAGAAGATTATATTATTGATGATGAAAGTAAATTGGATGATGAGTCGTTTAGAGAGATATTCAATGAAATATTAGATAGTACATCTATAATTGAAAAAATAAGAATAATAAAGGAAAATATCAATGCTAAAAAAGACTTTATCGATATTCTAGAATCTGAATGTTTATTTGGAGAAGAGTATTTAATGTTGTTTGCATCATTAAGCGAATTGGAATTGGCAATTTTAGGTAGTGTAGTATTTTATGAGGATATTAGAATGAAAGAAATTAATTTATTAGAACTTTTATTAACTAAGAAAACTGAAACTACTTTATGGAAGATGGAATACATTGAATTTATGAAGAGGCAAAGTGAAGATAAGATATACTCCATAGAAGAACATATGAATAAAATTAATTAACAAAAAATTGTGAATAAATAGAATGTTAGTATATAATATAATCTATAAAGCATATCAAAAATACATATATATGGAGGGCGATTATGAAAGAGTATATTATAAATAACATTGAAGAAATAAGGGAAGAACTAATAGATTTGTCTAAGAAAATATGGGAAAATCCAGAATTAGCTTTTGAAGAAAAGTATGCAAGTAGCATCCAAAAAGAATACCTAAAATCAAAAGGATTTAGAATTGAAGAAGTAGAAAATTTACCTACTGGATTTATAGCAAGTTTTGGAGAAGGTAAGCCTGTGATTGGAATACTTGGAGAATATGATGCTTTACCAGAGCTATCACAATGTGTGAGTGCAGAAAGAGAGCCACTGGTAGAAGGGGAAGCTGGACATGGATGTGGACATAACCTATTGGGCGTAGCGGGTGTAGGAGCAGTTGTTTCCATAAAAAAATTAATAGAAGAAAATAAATTTAATGGAACAATAAAATATTTTGGTTGTCCTGCTGAAGAAGAAGGTGGAGGAAAGACAGTTATGTGTGTAAATGGCTGTTTTGATGATGTGGATTGTGCATTTACATGGCATCCTTTTGATATAAATGCACCTTGGAGAGGTGGAAGTCTAGCAAACTTATCTGTCAAATTTAAATTTAAAGGGATAACAGCTCATGCAGCTCAAGCTCCTCATAATGGGAGAAGTGCACTTGATGCTGTTGAAATTATGAATGTTGGAGCTAATTACTTGAGAGAACATGTGATTGACTCTATAAGAATGCACTATGTTATAACTAATGGTGGGGGAAGACCTAATGTAGTTCCTGGTTTTGCTGAAAGCTGGTATTTTATTAGAGGTAAAAAAGCAAAGGATGCAGAACACGTTCTTGATAGATTAATAAAAGTAGCTCAAGGAGCAGCAATGATGACAGAGACTGAAATGGAGTATAAGGTTACAGATGGAATATATGATTATATACCAAATCAATGTTTGACTGATTTAGTTTACAGTAATATGATTTTTGTTGGTTGTCCTAAAACAACTCCTGAAGAAGAAGAATTTGTGAAAAAATTATGTGATACTCTTACTAGAGAAGAAAGATTGGGTGTAGCAACATCATTCCAAAATGATAAATCTATTGTAGAAAGCTATATACACCAGGGGATAGTTGATGGAGACAAAGATAAAGGACTAGCTGGTTCTACTGATGTTGGAGATGTAAGTTATGTTATACCAGTAGCTCAATTTGCAATGGCAGCATGGCCTGTTGGGATTGCAAGTCATACATGGCAGTCATGTTCATCAGCAGGTTCAAGTATAGGATTTTCTGCTATGATAAATTCAGCTAAAGTACTGGCTTGTAGTGCTTATGATGTATTTATGAATACTGAAATTATTGATAAAGCAAAAATCGAATTTGAAAAATCATTAGATGGACAAAAATTTAAACCATTGGTATAATCTTGGTAATAAAATATTTCTGGGGGGAATAGCTATGAGAGAAAAAGTTGAAAAAGTGCTTGAAGAAAAGATAAAACCAGTATTACAAAGAGATGGTGGAGATGTAGAGCTTATAGATGTAAATGAAAATGGTGTAGTTTTAGTTAGACTACAAGGTGCATGTAGTGGGTGTCCAGGAGCGACTATGACAATCAAAGCTATTATTGAAAATGTTTTGGTGAGTGAAGTTCCAGGAGTAACTCAAGTATTAGGTGTTTAATGGTGGTAGTGTACTAGATATATGCTGAAATATTATAGATAGATATGAAAAAGTGTGAAAGAAAGCTGTAGATAAATTTGTTTTAGAGTCTGGAAATATTTATGTGTATTCTTT
>NZ_JAGWCX010000113.1:0-5671 GCF_020657775.1 Clostridioides sp. ZZV14-6345
CCCGCCACAACACATGGAAATGACTTACTCGAAAATGTAAGACTAGGTCTAATCAAAGGGTGTAGCTTTGGTTTTAATATTGTAAATTCAAAAACTCGTTTTGATGATGAATGGACATATTACAGAGATATAACAGAGGTTGAATTGTTTGAGATTACAGCAACCCCTATACCCGCTTACAATGATACTGAAATAAATTGTAGAAGTGATATATCTATAAAAGAACTTAGAGAGTCTCAAAAAGAAGAAACAAAAGTAGAAGAAAAAGATAATATAGAAAAAAGAAATGTCGACCTAGTATCGGCTTTTTTTAATGCATTTAATCAAGGAGGAAAATAAAAATGGCAATTAAAAATTTAGATGAAGCAACTAATGTTGAACTAAGAACAAATTTAATGGAGGCAATAAAGAGTAATGACGAAGAAAAAATAACAACATCATTTTTAAGAATGGCGGAAGATATACAAAGTAATTTACTAAAAGAAGCACGTTCTATTGCTAATATAGAATCAGCTGACAGGGCGATACTTGACAAGAGGGGTATGCCACAACTAACAAGCGAGGAAAGAGCATATTATAACCAAGCAATAGAAAAAAGAGGATTTACCGATTTAGAGATAACTATGCCAAGAACTGTATTTGATAGGGTATTTGACGACTTAGAACAGAACCATCCTCTACTTAGTGCTATAACTTTCGAAAATACTACAGGGGTTACGGAATGGATAATAAGAAAAACGAACGCAGAAGCTGCGTGGTGGGGTAAATTAGATGATGCTATTAAAAAAGAGCTAGAACATGGATTTAATAAAATTAATGCAGGGGCTTATAAATTATCTGCATATCTTCCGGTCGCAAAAGCTATGCTTGATTTGGGGGCTGAATGGTTAGACAGATACGTAAGGGCTGTTTTAACAGAAGCTTTAAGTTTAGGACTTGAAATGGGTATTGTAGCAGGGACAGGAAAAGACCAACCAAAAGGCATGTTAAAAGATTTAAAAGGCGCAGTCGTTGAAGGTGTGTATCCGGATAAAACTGCAAAACCGTTGATTGATTTTAAACCAGCTACGTTAGGGATTGAAATTATGGCTCCGCTTACGAATGATGGTAAAAGGGCAGTTCCAAGTATTATAATGCTTGTAAATCCGGTTGATTATTGGTCTAAAATTTTCGCTGCTACAACTATGTTGACATCTAATGGCACTTATGTGTATGGAGTTTTACCTATTCCCGGAAATATAATTCAGTCAGTTGCTGTCCCTAAAGGCAAATTAATAGCTGGTATGGCAAAGGATTATTTTATGGGAATTGCTTCAAGTGGAAAAATAGAGTATTCAGACGAATATAAATTTTTAGAGGACGAAAGAACTTATCTAGTAAAACAATATGCAACAGGAGAGCCAAAAGACAACGATTCTTTTTTAGTATTTGATATAGAAAACTTAGACACAACTTTAGCGACAGAAATTAATTCAAACACAAAAACATCAGCTGCTAAAACTAAGTAGGTGTAAGTATGGAAAATGAAAATATTAAAAGTATAGTTGAAGAAGTGAAAGAATATCTTAACATTACTTGGATAGAAGAAGATGCGAAAATTGAAAAAATGGTTGTAAGAGGGATTGATTATTTAGAGAGTGAAATAGCTGGAATATCACTAGACTTTAAAGATAATTTTAATAGAGAATTGCTGTTTAACTATTGCAGATATGTAAGAAATAATGCTATTGAATATTTTGAAGAAAATTTCGGCAAAGAACTTCTTAGACTTCAAATTAAAAGTGCAGCTAATGAGGTAATATAGATATGAAAAAAATAAAATTTAATAATTTCAATGATGGTATTGTTGAGTTTGGAGAATACAAGGAAAGTTATGATATAGAAGGTAATGCGCTAGATGAAAAAGAGTTTATTGTAAATGGTAAACTCTTTTATTCTAATGAATATATAAGAGAGCAAGACAAACTTAAATTTGATGATACAGGGTTAAAGGTATCTATTAAATTAAAAGTTTCTTACATGAAGTTAATTAAAACAAGTAATGTTATAAAACTAAACAATGAATTTTACAGCATAGTAAAATTAGATATTAGCAATGACAAAACGAGTATATATTTATATTTAACTGAATTAGTTGACGTACTAGACAAACATATTTCTATTTTTATCAAAGAGAGAAAAAATGTTCTTGAAGATGTAACAATGAAATTTTATAAAAAGGTTTGGGCTTGTATTGAAGATTTAAACAGTAAAGAATTGATAGAAAATAATTCGATTAAAACTTCTACAAATAAAAAGTTTAAAATTAGATATATTGAAGAATTAGATTTAAGTATAAAACAAAATGCTATAACTAATTTTGTTATTAAATACAAAGATAAATTTTATAATATAACTCAAATTTTAAACTTAGAAGAAGAAAATAAAATACTTGAAATAACAGCAGAATCAAAGTGAAAAAGTTAGGTGATAGTATGCACTCAAAAATAGTTACCATACTTGAAAAATTAAATGTAGGTATTGGTTTTCAAGAATACGACAATTTTTCAAATGATGAAGAATATATAATATTTTTTATAGAAAATGAATATGATGCAAATTTTTCTGACAATAAAAATAAAAGTATTGTATATTCGGTAAAAATAGAATACTGGTATAAGAGTTTAAAGAATATCAACAAGTATATTAGTATAAAAGATATATTTAAAAAAGAAAATTTTATCTTTTCGAATTCTAGTGATTTTATAGAAAACGGATATTATTGTAAAGAATTAAAATTTAAATATGAGGAAGTTGTTTAAATGGGTGTAGAGATAACAACAGAAGGTTTTGACGCTATTTTATCGAAAATTGAAAGTATGGGTAAATCGGGTGATAGGTTGCTAAATGAAGCTGTAAAGGCTGGCGGTAATGTAATTTTACAAGATGCTTTACCGCGTGTAAAAAAAAGAACTGGTAAGCTAGAAGCTGGCTTAAAATTAAGTGGAGTTAAGAAAAAAGGTAATGTTAAATATGTTTTAGTTGGTATTACAAAAGAGGATAATTCAGAAATTTTTTATGGAAAGTTTTTAGAGTTTGGAGCATCTGCGCATAAAATACCAATTAAAAAAGGGAAGAAAAAAGGCAGGGTATTAAATCATCCGGGAGTGACTGCAAAACCGTTTCTAGCGCCCGCATACGAGTCAAAAAAAGATGAAGCTAAAAATGTAATGAAAGAAATATTAAAAAGAGGATTGGGGTTATAATGATTAATATAAATGATTTAGTAATAGAAACATTAAAACCTTTAAAAATACCTGTTTCGTTTCAAAGGTATAATGGAAAAGAAAAAACATATATAACTTTCTTTAGTTATTTAGAACAAAATCGCTATGCAGATGATGAAGTGGTAGGCACAGAACATTATATACAAATAGATTTGTTTAGTAAGAATAAAATGAGTTATATAAATAAAGAAATTGAAAGACTGCTTAAAAAAAATAATTTTATAAAAAGAAGTATACATGAAATAAAAGAATCTGATTGTAGTTACCATACTGCCTTTAGGTTCTTATTTTTTGCGAAAAACGAGGAGGATTAAAAAATGGCTATTATAGGTTTAAGAAACTACAGACTTGTTAAGTTACTTGTTGATACAGAAAGCGAACTTGAATATGACACTAAAATAATGAAACTAACAGGTGCTAAGAATATAAAAATAGCACCAAAAGTTGATAGTGCAGAAAATTATGGTGATGACCAGCTTTTAGAAACTGCTTCGGCAATGGGAGCTATAGAGGTAGAATTTGAGGTTGCTAGTTTAACACTAGAAGAAAAAGCTTTTATTTTAGGTTACAAGTACAAAGATGGTGTTTTGGTTGAAGATAAGGATTTTAATCCACCGAACATTGCACTTGGCTTTGAATCTCCTAAATCGCAAGGTGGAAATAGAATGGTTTGGTTAACTAAAGGCGTGTGTGAACCACTTGAAGAAGAAGCGAAAACAAAAGAAGATAAAGTTGAATTTCAATCTCAAAAAATTAAGCTTAAGTTTATGCCACGTATAAATGACGGTAGACACAAAATAACAGCAGATACAGATGTTGAAAACTCACCAACTGCGGAAGAATTTTTCGCAACAGCTTTTTTAAAAACAGCAGCAAAACCAACAGCACCAGCGAAAGCAAATTTAAATAAATAAGGAGAAAATAAAAAATGGAAATAAAATTAACTATAAATGAAGAAGAAAAAATATTTAAAGCACCACCTGTACCACTTAGAAAATTAGATGAAGTTTTTGCACTAACTGATAAAATTGAAGATGGTCTTAACTCGACAGAATTATTTCGTGAGTTAATCGACTTTACAGTTAGTATATACGGGAAACAATTTTCAAAAGATGAGTTACTAGATGGATTTTATCCAGCGGGTGATTTTATAAATAAAGCGTTAGAAGATTTATCAAAGGTAAGTGGAGGTTTCGAAGAAAAAGTAAAAAACTAAGTGATGGAGAAGGTACAGAAAATAATTCTAATAAAGAAAATAGGTATCTATCTCCAAGGGATTTTATAAAAGATTTATATAGTATGTTTTTATTTGAAAAAAATTGGAGCATGGTCGATATAGACAACATGGATATATTTTATTATTTAGATATACTTGCATATATGAAGAAAAATAAAAGTGATAAGAATAATCCGAATGAAAATGATGTCTACATAGACCAATTAAGCTGGTTATAGGGATGTGAGTGTATGTGTAAGTATTGCGAAGTTGAAGAAAGTGAAGCAGCTTTCGGAAGAGGTAAAGCAGATAGAGGGGAATTAATAACTTGTGATTGTGATATAGAAATGTGGATTGAAAAAGAAGGTAATGAGTATTTTTTGAATTCTGAATGTTGGTGTGGTTACTATAGTGAAAGTTTTGAATCTATTATGTATTGCCCTTTCTGTGGAAGAAAATTAACTTAATATAAGTTTTGAAATAAACCAAGATAAAAAAATCTTGGTTTATTTTTTGTAAGTGAGGTGAGGAAATGGCGGAAGATGTAGGTGAATTAGTTGTTCGGGTTGCTATGGAAAATAGTTCATTCCAGCAAGGGGTTAATAATTTAAACAGACAAATGAAATTAATGAGAAGTGAGTTTAAAAATTCCGGTGCTGGCATAAAAGATTTTGGAACTAGTCTTGATGGCTTGAAATCTAAGCAACAAATGTTGTCTAGTACTATACAACAGCAATCTAAAGTTGTTACAGCATATAAAAATAAATTAAACGAAAGTAAAGCGACTTTAAGTGAGACAGCGCAAAAACAAGTTGAACTTAAAGAAAAAGTTAATCAAGCGAAAAGTGCTTACGAGCAGAGCAAGGCGACGCTAGGCGAAAATGCAGAGGAAACAAAAAGATTAAAATCAGAACTGGATGGCTTAGAACAGGAATATTCTAAAAATGAAGAAAAAATAAGGTCTAATTCGGCAGCAGTTGACAATTGGTCTATTCGAGTTAATAATGCAGAGTCGAGACTTTCTGAAATGCGTTCAGAGTTAGATGACACAACAGAAAGAATAAATCAGCAAGAAAATAAATGGAATCAACTAGCGACTAAAATGACTGAAATAGGTAGCAAATTTAGTGCAGTCGGAAAACAAATGCAGGATGTCGGCAAAAAAATGACCATGGGCATTACTGTACCT
>NZ_JAGWCX010000114.1:0-5448 GCF_020657775.1 Clostridioides sp. ZZV14-6345
AATTAACCTACTGTTTAATTTTCAAAGTTCTTTATACCTTATGTGTTTGCCCTTTTCTTGAGGACAAGTATTACTATACCAACTTTTTCTTTTAGAGTCAACAACTTTTTTCACATTTTTTATTTTTGAATGTCCCATTTATGAATATATTACAATATTATCCACATTATAAACAACTGGTTCATATTGTTTTAACTTATCATATTAAATATTATCCACATTATAAACACATTTATCCACAAGTTACAAAATTTAATATTTTTTGTACAACAACAGATATTATATAATTATACCTTATTTATTTATCTAATCTGTACTATAGAATCTGTTCACATATTAAATTTACACTTAGTTATTTATTTAAAATACCTACTTTAAAGCTTCTATATTTTTTAGACTACTTAACATTAATATCTATAATATTAAATTAATGTTCTTTCAAATTGCTTATCAGTATCTTATCATTTATCTAAATATTTATATTGTAATAATTAAAGATTTTTGTAAGTCAGTTGAATATTGTTTCTTAGCAAAGAATCAATTAGATAATCTCTGATATATTTTTTAGAACCTATATACTAAAATAATCTAAACTATAAAAGACTCAAGCTTAAATACACAGTAAATATTTTAATCTAATTTTAACCTAATTGTTATATCTTCTATTATACTATTATATAAATTTAAAACATAACATAGAAATAGACGAAAATAAATATGTACTTATACTTACTCCCGTCTACTTATAATTCTATTCTGCTATAGATAAATCGTCCTTCATATAGTGTTCAGCTAAAAATACTTTTTTATATTTCAAGCTTTTTTGAACATCAATTATTCTTTGATTTGATGAACCTCTAAACTTTAAGCTTATATCTTTTTTTTCAGCCATAAATTTTCCATCTACTAAAATATCAATTTGTTTTAGTAAATTTAAATTTTTGAAATATGTGCTATTTTTTTTATCTAACAGTTGTTCAAATGTAAACCCAGTATATGACCATACATCTAATCCATTTCTTTTGGCTTCTCTTGCTACTTCTTCTAATGGTTCTGGCTGTAAGAACGGTTCTCCTCCTGATAACGTAATACCCTTTTGTAATTTCAATGATTTTACCTTATTTATAATTTCTTCTGTATCCATATAAAATCCCCCATATAAATCATGTGTCTGAGGATTATGGCATTCTTTACAATTATGAATACATCCTTGAGTCCATATTACCATTCTTAATCCTGGTCCATCAACTATACTGTCATAACTTATAGTAGATGACATTCTTATTTTCATAACTTATTCCTCCAAATAAAACTATCTATGTTTTACCCTATCTCTTACTTCTGCTTTTTTAGCATTATTAAATCTGTCAACTGTGCCAACTAAATATCCTGTTATTCTTCTTATTCTTTCAAATTTGATGTCACTTTCATCTTCATTTCTTCCACATACAGGACATATATTACTTGTTATTACTCCTGAAAAACCACATATTGGATCTCTATCTACAGGATGATTTATACTTCCATATCCTATACCCAAATCCTTCATAGCCTTTATAACAGTTTCAAAAGCTTCTAAATTATCAGATGGATCTCCATCTAGCTCTACATATGTTATATGACCTGCATTAGTCAATTCATGGTATGGAGCTTCTATCTCAATTTTATCATATGCACTTATATTATAATAAACTGGTACATGGAATGAATTAGTATAATATTCTTTATCTGTAATACCTTTGATTTCTCCATAGACTTTTTTATCTATTTTAGTAAATCTACCTGAAAGACCTTCTGCTGGAGTACCCATTAAAGAGAAATTTAATTTGTATTTGTTTGTTACTTCATCCATTCTATTTCTCATATGTGACACTATTTTTAACCCTAACTCTTGAGCTTCTTTACTTTCTCCATGATGTTTACCTATAAGAGCAATAAGGCATTCTGCTAAACCTATAAATCCAATTGTCAATGTACCTTGCTTTATTACTTCTTTTAATGTATCTTCTGGCCCTAAATCATCAGAACCTTTCCATACTCCTTGACCCATTAAGAATGGGAAGTTCTTCATCTTTTTATTTCCTTGAACCTCAAGACGCTCTAATAATTGTTCTATAATTAAGTTTATCTTCTCATCTAATTCTTCAAAGAAATCATCTAAATTAACTTTTTCATTACTTACAATACCATGCTTTATACCCAATCTTGGGAGATTTACTGTAGTGAAAGATATATTACCTCTACCACTAACTGTTTCTGAACCACACACATTACTAAGTACTCTTGTTCTACAACCCATATATGTAGCCTCTGTATCTGGCTCACCCTTTTTATAATATTTTGCATTAAAAGGTGCATCTAAAAAACTAAAATTTGGGAATAGTCTTTTAGCTGATACTCTACATGATAATTTAAATAAATCATAATTAGGGTCTTCAGGATTTAAATTTATACCTTCTTTGACCTTAAATATTAAAATTGGAAAAATTGGTGTCTCTCCATTACCTAAACCTCTTTCTTGAGATAATAAAAGATTTTTAGTAACCATTCTTCCTTCTTCAGAAGTATCTGTTCCGAAGTTTACACTTGAAAATGGTACTTGTGCACCTGCTCTAGAATGCATTGTGTTTAGATTGTGTATAAATGCTTCCATAGATTGGTATGTTTTTTTATCAGTTTCTCTATATGATTCTTCAAAGGCAAAGTTTTGTATGTTATTTACAAGTTCTTCATTAATATCAAAAGTTTCTATTAATTTATTTTTTTCTAAATTAAGATATAGTTCATCTCTCTTAAGACCAACCTTTTGATTTGTTTCTTTCTCTGTATTATATACTATGTTCTTTATTGCATCATTATTTTCAATTCCTTTGAATAACTTTAACGCTTTAGCTAAATTTCCTATGTAGAATTTCTTAAATGTCTTATATACACCTTCAGCCAATCCATAATCGAAAAATGGTATACTTTGACCTCCATGTTGATCATTTTGATTGCTTTGTATAGCAATTGCAGCTAATGCTCCATAACTTATTATGTCTTGTGGTTCCCTTAAAAAACCATGTCCTGTTGAAAATCCACCATTAAATAGTTTTTTAACATCTATTTGACAACAAGTTAATGTTCCCATGTTTAAAAAGTCCATATCATGTATATGTATGTCTCCATTATCATGAGCAAAAGAATGCTCTGGTTTTAATATATGAGTCTTGCAAAATTCTTTAGATACAGTACTTCCATATTGTAGCATCGTTCCCATAGCTGTATTACCATTAATGTTTGCATTTTCTCTTTTTATATCAGCATCTTCTGCATCCTCAAAAGTAATTTCCTCTATTGCCTTCATCAATCTTGTTTTTGAATTTCTTATTCTACTTCTTTCAGTTCTGTATATTATATATTCTTCACTAGTTTTTGCATGACCAGTTTCTATAAGAACCTTAACTACAGAATCTTGAATGTCTTCAACACTTGGAACGGATTCTGAATATCTATGATTTAAAAATTTTATTACTTCTTGAGTTAGTTGTTCAGATAATTTATAATCAGGTACTATTCCTTCCCTTTCTGCAACATTTGTCGCTGCTAAAAATATAGCTCTTGTTATTCTATCTTCATTAAATGGGATTACTCTTCCATCTCTTTTTTTTACGAATTCAACCAATTAAAAAACCCTCCTATTACTATATATTGTATTTTATTAATCTACATACCACTATATGTAGTATATTAAGTCTAAAAAAATCCCCTTCAACTAAGTTAAAGGGATTATCTTAATAATTGCTACATTAAGATTACCAAATTTGTACATAATAGTCAAACTTACGCAAATCATTGCAAATACTATGTGGATATTTTGAACAGTAGCGTTTCTAACAACTTCGAGAGTCAAAAAAATTTTCTCTTTTTTTTACACTAATTTTAGGCAAAAAGCGTATATTTTTATATATATTAATATATATATCTACAAATTTCCTTATGTAAATTCTTTAAAATTGTCGTATAATATAAATAATAATTTAAAAGGAGGAATTTTATGTTATCAAAAAGACTAGACTTTATAACACCATCCTACACAATAGGTATTAGTTCGAAAGTTAAGGAAATGGAAAATAACGAAATTAAAGTAATAAATCTTAGTATAGGAGAACCTGATTTTAATGTGCCTAATAACGCAAAATCTTATGGTATTGATTCTTTAAATAAAGATTACACTAAATATGATTTAGTTCCAGGATTAAAAATACTTAGAGAGGAAATATGTAAAAAACTTATTGAAGAAAACAATTGTAACTATTCAATAGATGAAATAGTTGTATCAAGTGGAGCAAAGAACTCTATAACAAATACCTTACTAGCTTTAACAGATGAGGGAGATGAAGTATTACTACCAAAACCTTACTGGGTTAGTTATCCTGAAATGGTTAGGTTGGTTAATGCTGTTCCAGTTTTCATTGACACTAAAAAAGAAAATGGATTCAAGTTAACAAAAGAAGAACTTGAAAAATCTATAACAAACAAAACAAAAATTCTTGTAATAAATAACCCTTCGAATCCTACTGGTAGTGTTTATACAAAAAATGAGTTAATAGAAATAGTAGATGTATGTATACAGAATAAAATATATATTTTAGCAGATGAAATATACGAAAAAATATGCTATAATGAAAAATTTACATCAATTGCATCATTAAGCAAAGAGGCTAAAGATATAACAATAACTATAAATGGCTTTTCTAAATCAGTTGCAATGACTGGATTAAGATTAGGATATACTGCATCTAATAAAACGATTGCTAAGGCAATGAGCTCTATACAGGGACATCTTATATCTCATCCAAGTTTAACAGCACAGTACATAGCATATGGAGCCTTAAAAGATTGCTCAACTGATATAGATAATATGGTTAAAACATACAAGTATAGAAGAGACTTAATTACATCTAAATTAGATTCTATAGAAAATGTAGGATACGTAAATCCAGATGGTGCATTCTATGCCTTTATAGACCTATCTAAAGTATCTGAGAGATTTAAGTATAAAGATAGCTTTTCTATCGAATTTTGTAATCAGTTTTTAGAAGAATATAATGTCGCAGTTGTTCCTGGAATAGCATTTGGTATGGATAAATATATTCGTATATCTTATGCTTGCAATGAAAATACTTTCTTATCTGGATTAGATAAATTAAAAGAATTTGTATATAAAATAATGGCATAATAATAATTTAAATTGAATAGCTCTTGGATACAATGTATTAAATGAAGGTTAGCATGTTAAGTAAATATATAACATCTATTCAAGAATTCAATTAAAATTTTAAAGAAAAATAAAAGACTAGTTGATATAAAAATCAGTAAGTCTTTTATTTTTCAATTAGAGTAAAATACTAACTCATATTCTAAATGTATCATAATAAAAAAGATTACGTGGCTACGTCCTACTCT
>NZ_JAGWCX010000115.1:0-5244 GCF_020657775.1 Clostridioides sp. ZZV14-6345
TGTTTTTCCTTCTACATTGAAATTAGTTAGATAGCCTTTTTTGCTATTTCCTATAGTGTATTCTCCTGTATCAGTAGAACATTTTAAATTTTCAGCTTCAGTTAAATTTTCTATTTCTAAAATACTTTTTTTATTGTTGTCTGAATCTGTAAACAGCGTATCTAACGCTTGTTTAGAGTTTTCAATATCTTCTTTGCTAGTATTTGTATAATTTATATCTTCCGCATTTGCAACAATTCTTAAGCCTTCTATATCACTTACATTATGTTTATGTTCTTTACTTGCTTTCTTAATAAGTTCTAAATTAATATCAGTTATTTTACCATTCAATAGTTCAGTATTATTCTCTATTGTAGTCTCTATAGTTTTTTTTACATTATCAAAGTCATAATTAAGCCTTTCCTTTAGAGAAGACTTTATACTTCCATCTGTGGTTTCTCTAGCATTTATAACTTCTCCCCTGACATCTAATTCAACTAAACCAGCGAATTTATCATCTAATTCATTAATTTTATCTGTTATGGTAGTTTCCATATTTGTTTTAGCTGTATTCACTTCAACTATTTTATTATCAACATCAACTACTTTATCATCTACTTTCTTCTGCATATTAGCTATAGATGTTTGCCTAGTTTCTTCATTGCTTTTTCTTACTTTCTCATTTTCTCCTCTTTGAGTTTCTGATTCTTGCCTATCTACTTCATTAGTAGCTCTAGATTCTTCACTATTATTTCTTATTTCCTCACTTGCTTTTCTAGTATTTTCATTTGATTCTCTAGTTTCTTCGCTAGTTTTTCTTATTTCCTCATTTGATTCTCTAACAATCTCATTGTCTTCTCTAGTTTCCTCATTAGTATTTCTAGTTTCTTCATTTGACTCTCTAGCTATTTCATTTATTTTTCTTATTTCTTCATTGGATTCTCTTGTTGTTTCACTTGTCTTTCTTATTTCTTCATTAGCTTCTCTTGTTGTTTCACTTGTTTTTCTTGTTTCTTCATTAGTTTCTCTTGTAACTTCTTGTGTTTTTCTTACTTCTTCACTCTCACATCTTTCAACTTCACTATCTTTTCTCTGATTTTCGCTTTCAATTCTTACATTCTCATTGCCAATTCTAACATTTTCAGAACTTATTCTAATTTCTTCATTAGATTTTCTTACATTTTCATTTTCTTGTCTTTCTTCTTCATAACTTAATACATTTAATATATCTTTTATTATATCCCAACTAGGCTCATCCTCTATTGCATTTCTATTTATACTTTTTTCAACTTTTATTATTGTAGAAAATGTAGTAACTACCTTATCATCTTTGTATAAAGTTATCTCAGAAATAATATCTCCTTCTTCTGAAAGCTCTATATGACTTAATTCAGTATAAACAGTTGAACCCTCTATAGTACAAATTTTTTGAGTAATTCTTCCACTTGGTAAATTAAAAAATGCTAATGCTGTATATCCAGTTAAATCAACATCTATAGAATCTTGTACTATTCTCATGTTATAAGATACATTATTATCATTTTGCTTATATCTTGCTATTTGATACATCTTTGTGTTGATGTCTACAATATAAATTCTATCTCTCAATTTATATCACCTGCTTTCTAATAATTCTATTCGTTTTGTAAGTTCTTCTATTTTTTTACTTGTTATATCTTTATAATTTTCAAAATTTGATATAGTTTTTTGTAAAGATAGTTGTAATACTGCTAAGTGAGATGTTATATCTTGTGCATAGACACCTTCACCAGCCTCATCTGACACATCTTTAAAAATATACTTAGAAATAGGATTATCTAAAGAGGAATCTATATTAAGCTGTAGTCTATGTTCAACATTGTTATTTCTCATAGATTTTAAATTATATGGTGTAAATACATCAGATTGTACTGAACTACTTTTAACAAAATCTATACAGTTATTTGAAATTTCTTCATTAAATGTACTCTTCATCATTCGAGTAGATGTAGCTGCTGTTCTTGCTAGTTGATTTAAATTATTACATACTAAATAATCCCAAGCTTTCCTATTTGAACCACAATTATACCAACCATCTATTTGAGGATTTATATGTTGTGTATTCAAACCTGTATTAATGTAACTTTTTTCATCTTGATAACCAAATTCAAATACTTCCTCTCCATCAAGATAACCGCTAATTACATCATCAGAAACATATATATATGAATAATCATTATATTTCATACGCATTGCTTTTCCTATACCTACTCCAAACTGAGCAGTAGCATCTAAAGCACATTTTGCACCATTCCCCTCAAATAGTAATATGAATGGGTTTGATGAACTAGCACCTATTCTGTCACATAAAATAGTACCTGTGTCTATATAATCAGCATTTATATATAATCTACTTCCACTTAAATATATTCCACAATTTCGATTCCCTGTTAATGCATCAAATACTGCTTTTTGGTCACTAGTTAAAACACTTTCATAGTTATTTTTATCACCTATAGATAACTCATTAGCTCTTATATTCACTTTTCCATTACTATCTACTTGTAACGTTGTATATCCATCATTATCTCTGACAGTTAAATTTCTACCATTTATAAATTGACCTTCTAAAGTACCAGTTTTTATATAACTAGCATTTAGATATAATTCATTCCCAACCATATAGAGTCCCTTTGCAAGACCATTGTTAGTTAGTTTATTAAATATCTCAAGTTGAGTTATATTGTCTATTTCTCCACCAATAATAGATTCCAGTGACTTCCCTTTTAATGTAAAGGTAGTTGCTCCTATATGAACATTTCCAAAACTATCTATATTTAAAGTTGTTTCGCTATTTCCATCAACTACAACTAAATTCTTTGCTTCAATATACTGACCTTTTACTTTTCCTACATTTATCTTATCTGCATCTAAATCTCTTATAACTGCATGACCTATAGCTGCTTCTTCAAAATATTCAGCAGCATCACTTAATTTTCTAGTTGTTGCACTAACTTCATTTGAAAATTCATTATAGTTATCATGTGTATTTCCTGCCCTTACTCTATAATACCAAGTCTGCATAGGCTTAACTTCATGGAGTAATGAACTTGCTTGACCTACATATATCCTATTTGTGTATCCTATAGTATCTGGTTCAAATCCTTTTATTTGAGATGCATATACTTCATAGTTATAATATAACTTATTATCAAAAGTCCAATCTAACTGAATCATACTCCATAACCCTAATGCTGTGACATTTGAAGGCTCTGGAAGTGTATCTGGAAAATTATCACTTTCAATTACAATATTATCTACATTGTTTTGAACCTTATCTATTTTTTCTTCTAAATCATCTATTCTTTCGTCTTTAAAATGATTTACTAAGTCACCAATTTCAACCGAATTGTATTTCTTTAATACTGGATTATATTCAGTTTTTACTACCCTTGCAGTAGCATTTATACCTAAGTTATAATCTCTAACTATTATTTCATCATCCATACTGACAGTCTCAAGCATCTTATAGTTTTTATAATCTTCTGTAGTTGATAAGTCTACAAATTCAACTTTATAAGTAACTTTAGGTAAATCAACATTATTTTCAGTAAAATAATCTTTACATTTATTCCTTAAGCTTTCTTCATTCTTCACATCATCATCTGAAAAATCAATTGCAACAATTCTTTGAGTTGGATAATTATTTATATACTTGCTTTCTATATATTTTTCTGATAGTGTAATTTTTTTATTTTTACCACTTTTTTTAGTTGCATATGGATATATCTTAGTTATAACTTCTTGTGTATCATAAGTAGCTGTTAAACCTATTATATTCTTCCTATATGCTAGTAATACATTGTTACTTTCTCCAATATTATTTAATAAACTTATATTAAAATTATCTCTTTTTAGTTTAGACTTATTATTAAACAATTCTTGTATGTCAGATATAGCATTATGCGGGCTTACACAAGATATTGAAAAGTCTTTATTTCCTGTTATATCTGAATATCCTACAAATCTATTTTCTTCAGTACATGACCTAAATATTTGATTAAGAGCTTCTTCACAAGTAACATTTTTAAGTTCTAAGTTTTCTATAAAATTATTTAATAAATCATAACTAATGTGTTCTGCTTTAACTAATATTTTTCCATCAAGTTCCTTAGAAATATAGTAAATCCTAAATAATTGATTTTTAAGCCTTGGAGAAGCATCAGCCATAACTATTTTATTATAATCAATTTCATCAAATAAAAAAGAGCCCACATAATATGTAAACTCTAACTCAAATAGTCCATTTAATTCTTCTGTAACTTTTGTTTCAACTGCATCTTTTAGAATCCCCAAACCATTATTTTTAAAATTTGTTTCATTTGCTGTATATAATCTAAGCAATCTATAACACCACCCATCTAGGTTCTATCTCTATTTTTTCTACATCTCCAGTGTATGTTATTATATTTTCACCATGTTCAAATGTTGGAAAATCTCCAAACATTCTACTATTCTCATTAACTATATCATTTGTATGAATATCTACCTTATAAGCATTCATAAGTTCACAATCAATATATATATGTCCCTGAACTTCTGTAAGTTCTATTATTTCATTATTTATTTTTAATTCTATATCACCATTTCCAAATACTTTTATAAGAGGATACGAAGCCATTCCAGTATTTATTAACTTAGAATTTGATTCATTTATTGTAATTAAATTACTAATTAGCTGTTTTTTGAGTGGTTTACATTCAAATGTAATCTTAAAATATCCTAAATCCTTTATAACTTCTTCTAAATCAAGTTTATTAATACAAACTGCTTCTCTATAATAGTTTGGGTCACTACTTATAATAAGATTTTTATATGAAAAATCTGTTTGTAACCACATCTTTATTTCAGATGCTAGCATGTTAATATCTTTACCATCTACATCTATATAACATTCTATTTCAAGATTAAAATTACTATAACAACCTTCATCTAAAATAAGACTGCCATTCCTTCCTGGAATCTCTATTCTTTCAAATCTCCGTTCTGGTGATGCAAGTTCATTAATATCTGTAATTACAATACCAAAATCTCTACTATTTATCTCACCATATTGAAAAGAAACTAGTTCATTTTCACTGACACAGTATTGTAAAGCCAAATTATCACCTCCTAATACATAAAAAAAAGATGCTTCAAATTTTTCTTTTGATACATCCTTTTCTATTTACTTTGCATATTTTTATCAAGATATGATATAATAAAAGCAAGAAGAACTACAATCTA